>CAZUHZ010000012.1:0-23293 GCA_964620895.1 uncultured Dysgonomonadaceae bacterium
ATAAAGAAGATCCTGATACAACGTTTAACTTTCAATTTATAATTGATGCTTTTGCCAGCGAAGATACCATAACCAAAGAACCTGATCCTAACCCAATGGTGATTCGTTTCGACAATGTAAATCTCAAAAACGGTATTGCTCATTATAATATTTTATCTGAACCTACCACACCCGATGTGTTCAATGCTAGCCATATCAATGTATATGATTTAAACGCACGTCTTAAGGCTCCTTCAATAGACATTAATAATCTTGATGCTACTATCAAGTTGTTAACCCTAAAAGAACGCTCTGGTGTAACACTACATCATATAAAGTCGAGCAGGGTGAGGTCTAAGGATGCTAGACTGACTGCAGATAAGTTGTCAATCAAAATAAACACAACAGAGATTGATGCAGCCGACATTGTATATAGCTTCAAGACACAAGAATTTGCTATAGATGTGAAAAGTGACAGCATCAACCCAGCAGATATTGCCATGTTCTCACCACAGTTTGCTCCCCTTAAGAAAAACCTAAAAATTGATGCCAATCTTAAAGGTCTTTTGCCTCAGGTAGATATTTCGGAGTTGATTGTGGAATATGGAACTACTACAAGAATTGATCTTGCAGGACATATAGAAGATTACACTAAATATGACAATGCCGATGTGGCACTAGATTTGAAGGAGCTACGTACTACCCAAGCCGATTTAGATGCATTTATGAATATTGGCAGTACCGAAACTGTTTTGCCCGCCCAAGTAAAAGCATTAGGTAATTTAAATTTGCGACTTACCGCAAAAGGTACATTAAAACGACTAAATATTAATGGGTTGTTTAAAACCAAGCCAGGTAGTATAAGAATTTCGGGTGTTGGGGGCATCCCCAAACCTTTTTCGGATTTTACTTTTGATGGTCGTGTAGTTACCAACAATCTAAAGACTGCTATGATATTGGGCGATGATTTGGGACTCGATTCTGTGTCTGCCAACATAAATGCAAAGGTGAAACAGAGGAAGGATAAGCCTATTAGTGTTACTGCCGACGGGGTTATATCTTCGTTGAAATACAAAGAACATAATTATAGTAATCTCAATTTTGTTGGAAGTTACGTTAATAGCGATATCATTGCCGATATAAGTACAGATACGCCTACCGATAAGTTTGACTTGCATGCCGAGATGCTCAATGCAAGTGGTATGGATGTGAGTGTAAATGGAACGATAGATAGGTTGGTGTTAGAACCGTTTTTCTCTCTCGATGACTGGTCAAATGCTTCGCTAACAGCGCGCATAGATGGTCAGTTTAGTGGAGCTACTATCGATGATATGGTGGGCACACTAGTTTTAGATAGCACTTCGCTAGTAGAAGAGACTTTTATATTCAATCCAGGTGCAATCTATCTTCAATCGGAAGTGGAAGAGGGTGAGAAGACAATTCGACTGTTCTCTAACTTCTTAGAAGCTGAAATAAAAGGCGAATATTACTTCACCTCTATTGCACAAGAAATAAAACGAGTGCTACAGCCTCATCTGCCCACGATGCTAGAAGAAGTAAATGGTGAAATAAACTATGAAAATGACTTCCAATTCGTTTTCACAATTAAGAACACAGAAGATTTATCGCATGTATTCTCGCTCCCCTTCTTTAATATTGAGCCTGGAACAATAACAGGTAGAGTGAATATGCCCGAAAGACAAAGCACCATCAGCCTTGTTGTGCCACGCTTAATGTTTGGTGCTAATGATGTACGACAAACTAAAGTGGATTTGCTTGTTACTCAAGCAGATGGTGTAGATTTAGATGTTGACACTTATTTGGTGCAAGACGATGGATACATTAATGCGAAACTAGATACGAAAGTATATCAAGATTCTGTGATTAACTCACTATTTTTTGATATGAATAACGATGTTATTGTTTCAACTGGAGAGTTGCGTGCATCAATCGGTTTTGACAAAGACGACGAACAGAGATTGGCAACAAATATTCTAATTCATCCTACTACTTTGCGTTTCAATAAGAAGGATGTAAATATTATACAGAGCTCTGTACAACTTACTAGCGACTCTATTAATGTAAACAATTTTGGTATTAGACACGATGGCAAACAGCAGTTTGGTATAGATGGAATAGCTTCCAAAAATGTAGAAGATAGTATTCGTGTCTTTTTCAATGATGCAGAATTGGCAAATATACTCACAGCATTTAATGTGGAGAATATTTATGGTACAATCAATGGTAACTTAATGGCTCGCCGAGTACTTGATAATCCTATTGTACACACCGATCAACTCAACATTTTTGATATTCGCACAGAAAAAGATACCATTGGCACATTGTATGTAGAAGCACTTTATAATCCTGCTGACGATGGACTTAAACTTGACGTTTATATAAACAAAAATGGAGAACGTCACACTGGCATAACGGGTTTTGTGCCCACAGTAGGCGAAAAAGAGATAAATCTAGATGTGGTGATTGAGCAATTCCCTTTACGATGGATACAACCATTTGCTGTTTCTACTTTTAGCAAATTGGAGGGTACGGTGAGTACTAAAATGGATATTGTGGGAAAGACATCTGCACCCATCATTGAGGGATGGTTGGGAGTAAACGATGGTTTACTAAAAGTGGATTTCACTAATGTTGAATACCGTATATCCGATACAATACGAGTAAATAGAGATAATGTAGGATTTGAAAACCTCGTTATTCTGGATGAAAACAACAATAGTGCCAGTATAGGGCTTGTAATCAATCATAGCGATAATTTTGGAAAGTTGGATTACAATGCCAATGTTAAGCTAAACGATTTTATGTTGCTCAATAATGCAGATAGAACTGATTTGATGGCGCATGGTATATTAAAATTGGATGGCAATATATCTTTGAACGGATCTCCTACTGGTTTGTTTGGTACAGCTAATATAAGACCAAGCAGTAGGTCGAAAGTCAAAATAGAGCTACCACAAACAGCTTCTGCATCAGAGTACAAAGGGGTTATATATATCAACACCCCGCAAGATGATGATCCGCTTTCGTTTATAAAAAAGAGAGGTAGGTCTTCGGGTGGTTCTGGTGCTTCTACAAGTGGTATGTTGATGGATATACAGGCAACTGTAAATTTAACACCGCTACTAGAACTTGCTGTACAATACAACCCTAGAACTGGCGATGAGGTTTCGATTAGTGGAACGGGCGAGTTAGGGGTGAACTATAATACAAAGTCTGATCCTCAGATAAGAATATATGGTGAATACATTGCACAAAGTGGAGAAGCTAGTCACAACTTGCAGGGATTAAAGAAAATTAATTTTAAAGTAAAAGAGGGGAGTAAGATTAACTTTATGGGCGATCCGCTTCAAACTAGGTTTAATCTTACTGCTTATCATCAGGTGAAAGCTGATTTGGCAACATTGAGCGAGAGTTTTTCGCAAGATGCCAATGTGTCTAACACTAGAGTGCCTGTGAATGCTCTTTTAGAGATAAGTGGAGACTTAGATGGAATGCAACTCGACTACAATGTAGAGTTGCCAGAGGCATCACAAGATGTGCAACAAAAAGTACAAAGTTTGATTAATACTGAAGAAGAGCGTATTAAGCAGTTTGGTAATCTAGTGGTAATGAATAGTTTCTATGGTGCATCAACTGGCTCTCAGAGTATGTTTGGGAGCGACAAGTTTACCAATGTTGCAGCAAGTGCACTAACCAAAGGTTTGGATGCGCTCTTTTCAAATGCACTCAACGACAACTGGAGCATTAGCACCAATTTACAAAGCCAGGATGGCTCGTTTGAAGATGTGCGAATGGGAGTAGATGTTTCCACACGACTACTGAATGATAAGTTGGAGGTATCTACCAACTTGAGCTATGGCGACAATCAAATGTATCAAGGTCAAGAGTCGTTCATTGCCGAGTTTGATGTGCGTTATGAACTGTTAAGTTGGCTCAAGCTACGTGCATTTAACAAAGCCAACGAACGTTATTACAAACTTGCACCTACCACACAAGGTGTTGGTCTTGAGGTGAACAGACAGTCGAAGTCTTTTAAAGACCTTTTTAAATTCCGTTTCTTTCAAAGAAAGAAAAAGAAAACGGTGGTTGAGTAACCTGCTCTTTTTTGTTACAGAATGATTTTTTTAAGCACAGTCTTATTTTGTTTTTCAATTAATAGCATTGTTATCAAATAGCCTTGTTTCTTTGTAAGAAGAAAGTTTAGATGGGTGTTTTGTGTCATTGTGATGCTGTTTTGCTTCTTTTTTAGTGAAATGGGAACTCTGTTTTATAGAAAAAGCTCTTAAAAGAGAAATTAAATCACTACTTTTGTTTTTGTATTTTTAAATCCATAGTGTTATATTAAGGTTTTCTTTTGGTTAGAGACTATAAAGATGGTTTATTCCAACTTTTAAAAGATTTGTATATGAAAGTTTTAAAATTCGGTGGTTTTTCGATTGGGACAGCTCATAATATTAAGCGTGTAAAAGAAATAATAGGTGTTCAGAATACCGATACAATTGTAGTTGTTTCGGCTTTGCACGGAATTACTGATAAAATATTAGAAGCTGCGCACAGTGTTTCCACTGGAGTAGAAAGCTTTAATGATGACTTGCACTTTATCAAAGCCAAACATTATAATCTGATAAAAGAGTTGTTTCACGATGAATCGTCTATAAAACCTATTGTGAATGAACTGTTGGATGAGTTAGATCAAATTCTTTCAGGTATTGCTTTAGTTAGAGAGTTGACAACCAAAACCCTTGATAGAATTGAAGGTATAGGAGAACGTATTTCATCGCATATTGTTGCTCAGTATCTCAATCAAAAACACATAGATATGTCAGAGCTAATATGTACTGACAGCAACTTTGGAAATGCAACCGTGGATTTTAAAACTACTAACCAAAATATTAAAAACGCATTCAGAGATTTTAGTGGTGTTGTGGTTGTTCCAGGCTTTATTTCTAAAAATGAAAAAGGTGAATATACCACACTTGGAAGAGGAGGATCAGATTACACAGCAGCTATTATTGCTGCAGCTTTAGATGTTGACATTCTTGAAATATGGACAAATGTTGATGGTTTTATGACTGCTGATCCATCTGTTATACGAAAAGCATATACCATTCCCGAGTTGAGTTATGCTGAAGCAATGGAGCTGTCTCACTTTGGAGCAAAAGTGGTTTACCCACCTACAATTTTACCTGTTTATCAAAAAGGGATTCCAATTCACATTAAAAATACGATGAATCCTGAAAAACAGGGGACTATTATATCAAAGGTGGTTTGTAAAAACAATGAACGTACCATAAAGGGAGTCTCTTCAATTCCGGGAGTTACTTTAATAACCTTACATGGATTGGGGATGGTTGGTGTTACAGGTATTTCTATGCGTCTGTTTACAGCTTTATCTAAGGAAAATGTAAATGTTATTCTTATTTCGCAAGCCTCTTCAGAGAATTCAATAAGTGTTGCAATCGATGAAAAGTATATTGATAGAGCATATAAAAGCATAAAGCAAGAGTTTGAAAAGGAGCTTGATGATGGGCGTATTAGTCAAATTAAAACGGAAAACAACCTTGCGATAGTGGCAATAGTGGGTGAGGGAATGAAGCGTACTACTGGTGTTTCTGGCAAGCTTTTTTCGACTATTGGAAGAAATGGTATAAATATAATTGCTATCGCACAGGGTGCATCAGAACTTAATATCTCGTGGGTAGTGAAAAGAGAAGAACTTCGTAAAACTCTTAATGTTGTTCATGAATCGTTTTTTCTTTCTGAAAATGTTGAGCTCAACGTTTTTCTGATGGGAGTAGGTACTGTAGGAGGAAACCTTTTGCAACAATTGGCTATGCAGCAACAGAAGTTGATAGAAGAAAAACATTTAAGAATAAAGCTTGTTGGAGTTGCAAATTCTCGTAAAATGGCTTTTGATAGAGATGGCATTAACATTGATAGCTACAAGGAGGTGTTAAATAATTCAGAGGAAACATCTTCATTACAGGGGTTTGTGGATTATATTCAGGAAATGAATATATATAACTCTGTTTTTGTTGACTGTACTGCCTCGGAAGATGTTGCTACAATATACAAGGATATTTTACAATCTAATGTTTCAATTGTAGCTGCAAATAAAGTAGCAGCTTCATCTGATTTTAGTAGTTATCAAGAATTGAAAAATATAGCGAAAAAGAAAGGGGTTAAATTTTTGTTTGAAACTAATGTAGGTGCTGGATTGCCAATTATAAACACACTCAACGATTTAATCGACTCTGGCGACAAAGTATTGAAAATAGAAGCTGTTCTTTCTGGAACATTGAATTATATTTTTAATGCTATTTCCTCAGAAATTCCTCTTAGTAAAGCAATAAAGCAAGCTAAAGATAAAGGTTTCTCTGAGCCTGACCCTCGTGTAGATTTGAGTGGAATTGATGTAGCACGTAAAATATTGATACTTGCACGCGAGTCAGGTTATCTGATTGAAATGAGTGACATTAAAATAAATCGTTTTATTCCTGACTCTTTATTTGAAGGTACACTAGATGACTTTTGGGATTCAATTCCAACTTTAGATGCTCAATTAGAGAAAGATAGGCAGAGATTAGAGTCGGAAAACAAGAAGTGGAGATTTGTAGCTAAATTTGAAAATGGGTCTGCAGAGGTAGGTTTGCAAGAAGTTGATGCGAAGCATCCCTTTTATGACTTAGATGGAAGCAACAATATGGTTGTCTATAATACAGAGCGTTATCGCGAGTCTCCAATGTTAATTAAAGGCTATGGTGCTGGTGCTGAGGTTACAGCGGCTGGTGTTTTTGCCGACCTTATCAAGGTCTCAAAATTATAAGAGAGTAAATACATAAAAAAGAAAATTTAAACAATTTGCTTGTTTTGAAGTTGTGTAATTTATAAAAGATTAATATATAAAATGAAATACCTAATAATACTTGGCGACGGAATGTCGGACGAACCCTTAGCAAACTATGGTGGCAAAACTCCATTGCAAATAGCAAATAAACCATATATCGATTGGTTGGCAAAAAATGGACGTTCGGGGTTGCTTACAACTGTTCCTGCAAGTATGCACCCTGGAAGCGAGGTTGCTAATATGGCAGTGCTTGGCTATGATGTGGAAAAGGTTTTTGAAGGTAGGGGAGTGCTTGAAGCAGCGAGTATGGGTGTTGTGATTGAACCAAACGATATGTGCTTGCGATGCAATCTTATCACCATTGAAGATGAAAGAATAAAGAACCATTCTGCAGGTCATATTACAACCAAAGAGGCAGCAGAGTTAATACAATTCTTAAATAATGAGTTAGGTAACGAAGATATACAGTTTTATCCAGGTGTTTCTTATCGTCACATATTGGTGATTAAAAATGGAAATAAACAATTGGATTGCACACCGCCACACGACGTTTTGGGCACATTGTATAAAGATGTGCTTATAAATGCTGAATCTTCTAAAGCGGATAAGACTGCAGTTTTGTTAAACGACTTGATTCTGAAGTCACAAGAGTTATTAGAAAATCATCCTATTAATATAAAGCGTAGAGCAGAAGGGAAAGACCCAGCTAATAGTATTTGGCCCTGGTCTCCTGGTTACAAACCAACAATGCCCACTTTAAAAGAAATGTTTGGAGTTGAGAAATCAGCTGTTATTTCTGCAGTCGATCTTATTCACGGAATAGGTGTTTATGCAGGAATGGAGGTTGTTCATGTTGAAGGTGCAACAGGATTGTATGATACAAATTATGAGGGCAAGGCAAAAGCAACTATTGATGCATTAAGGACAAATGATTTTGTTTATCTGCACGTAGAAGCTAGTGATGAAGCTGGTCATGAAGGTGATGTGGAGCTTAAAGTGAAAACCATAGAGTATCTCGATCAGCGAATAGTAAAATATATATTAGAAGAGATAAAGGATTTTGATCAACCTGTATCAATCGCAATTTTGCCAGATCACCCAACTCCTTGTGCAATAAGAACTCATACTTACGACCCCGTGCCGTTTACCATTTATTCACCTACTAAAGAGCCCGATAAGGTTGAGGTGTATGATGAGTTTAGTGTGAAAGAGGGTTCATTAGGACTTTTAAAAGGAGATGAGTTTATCAGAACATTTTTGGAGAAATAAGATTATGAAATATTATAGCACAAATAAAAATACATCAAAGGTTACTTTAAAGGATGCAGTTGTAAAAGGTCTTGCAGATGATAATGGATTGTTTATGCCCGAGCGTATCAATAGGTTTGAACCATCTTTTTTTGAGAATATACACAACTTGAGTTTTCAAGAAATAGCTTTTGAAGTAGCTTTGAAGTTCTTTGGAGATGACATTGACCCCTCGATATTGAAAACTATTGTTTTCGATACGCTTCAATTTGATTGCCCTTTAGTTCAAGTTACCAATGGTATTTACTCCTTAGAGCTTTTTCATGGACCAACTTTAGCTTTTAAAGATGTTGGTGCACGATTTATGGCACGACTGCTTAGCCATTTTACTACAAATAGAGAGAAACAAATTAATGTTTTAGTAGCTACATCAGGCGATACAGGGAGTGCAGTAGCCAATGGCTTTCTTGGAGTTGAGGGTGTTCATGTGTATGTGCTTTATCCTAAGGGGAAAGTAAGTAAAATTCAAGAGTCTCAGTTTACAACATTAGAACAGAATATTACAGCATTGGAAATTGATGGCACTTTTGATGATTGCCAACATTTGGTGAAATCAGCTTTCTTAGATAAAGAGTTAAATGAAAAACTGGTGCTAACATCAGCCAACTCAATTAATGTAGCACGGTTCCTACCGCAGTCTTTTTATTATTTCTATGCTTTTGCCCAATTGCAAAAACAAGGTCTCTTAAAAGATAAGTCTTTGGTGTTTTCTGTACCAAGTGGGAATTTGGGTAATATCACAGCGGGGCTTTTTGCCAAAAAAATGGGTTTGCCCGTTCATTATTTTATTGCAGCTAATAATGCCAACCGTGTAGTTTTTGATTACATCAATAGTGGAGATTATACACCACGACCTTCTATTGAAACTATCGCTAATGCAATGGATGTGGGTGCTCCAAGTAATTTTGCAAGAATATTAGATTTGTATAATCACACACATACTGATATTATCGAAGTTGTAAAATCAGTTACTTATTCCGATGAGCAAATCCGTGAAACCATTCAAGAAGTTTATGACGAGTATGATTATCTCTGTGATCCTCATGGTGCTTGTGGATTTAGGTCATTAGAAGAGACTTTAAAGGATGAAGAGATAGGAGTGTTTTTAGAAACTGCACATCCTGCTAAATTTGTTGAGACTGTTGAAGGAGTTATAGGTAAAGAGAATGTGGAGATTCCTGACAAGCTCTTAGCCTTTATGAAAGGTGAGAAAAAGAGCATACAATTAAACAAAGATTTTGCTTCCTTTAAAAGCTACTTGTTGACTAATTCAAAATAAGGGAATTACATGCACTTTGCAATTTGTTTTATTGCACTTTGCAAATAATAGATAGTGTAAGGGAGTAAAACTTAAAATTCAAACATCTAAATATGAAAAATAAAAAAATAGCTGTCATTGGTATTGGTAATATGGGTGGTTCAATGGTTAAAGGTTTGGTTCAATCAAACTTTGTGTCACCCAGTGATATTTATGTAGCTGACAGAAAGCAAACTGCACTTGACAAAATGGGACTGCTTGGAGTATCTACTTTTCAAAGCAACGAAGAGGCTGTGAAGAACGCTGATGTAGTTATAGTGGCTGTAAAGCCATACCATATTGAAGGTGTGTTGAATGAAATAAAATCGGTTTTAACCGAAGATAAAATTCTACTATCGATTGTGGCGGGGGTTAGCCTTAAAGTTTTAGAAGAGATGGTTGGAAAAGAGATTCCAATTGTTAGGGTAATGCCAAATACCGCAATTGCAATACAAGAATCGTTAACATGTATTTCACTTAATGGTAATACAGAAGCTTGCAAAGACTATGTGTTTGAGCTTTTCAACTCCGTGGGTAAGACTGTTGAGATTCACGAAGATTTGATGGCAGCGGCAACTGCACTGTCGTCATGTGGAATAGCTTATGCCCTACGATATATCAGAGCAGCGATGCAAGGTGGTATTGAAATTGGTTTTAGTGCAGAAAAAGCACAGTTTATTACAGCTCAAACTGTAAAAGGAGCTGCTGAGCTAATTCTTCAAAGTGGTAATCATCCCGAACGTGAAATTGACAAGGTAACCACTCCAATGGGAGTTACAATTACTGGTTTGAATGAAATGGAACATAAAGGATTTAGTTCCTCGCTTATTCAAGGTATTATGGCTTCTTACAAAAAAATAAAACCAACAGATTAATAGTATTTATCATTAGTCCAATTCAATAAGATGCAACTTCGATACAAAAAAATAACAGTAAAAATTGGAAGCAATGTTCTGACCAAGCCCGATGGCATGTTAAACATTGCTCAGATTGCTCATTTAGTTGATCAAATAGCCTATCTTAGAAAAAGAGGGGTAGAGGTGGTTTTGGTTTCCTCTGGTGCAGTAGCAGCAGGTAGGGCTTCTGTTAAGTTGAAGAAAAAGATAGACACGGTCTCTCAACGTCAACTATGGTCTGCATTAGGTCAGGTGAAGTTGATTAATCGATACGCTGATTTCTTCGGAGAGCATGGATTGGTTTGTGCTCAAGTGTTAACTACAAAAGAGAACTTCTCTGATAGGATGCACTACCTAAACATGAAAAACTGTTTTACAACGTTGTTGGAGCATGATGTAGTGCCTATTGTAAATGAGAATGACACCATCTCTGTAACTGAATTGATGTTTACTGACAATGATGAGCTTTCTGGTTTGATAGCATCGATAGTAGATTCAGAAGCTCTGATTTTACTGACCAATGTAGATGGCGTGTATAGCGATCATCCTAAAAATAAAGATGCAGAACTTATCGAACGAATTGAATTGGACGATACGAAATCGGAAGAAGGTATCTCAACTGAACGATCTGATTTTGGACGAGGAGGTATGCTCACAAAACATCGCATTGCCAGAAAGGTAGCTTCCAGTGGAGTAGGGGTGCATATTGCAAATGGTATGACAAAGAATGTGTTGATTGACTTGATGAATATAGAATCTGATTTTAAACACACTTACTTTGTTCCAAATCCTAAAACTACATCAAGTGTGAAAAAATGGATTGCTTATTCCGATGATTTTGCAAAAGGCGAAGTAGTTGTGAACAAAGGAGCTTCTGCTGCATTGTGTTCTGATAAAGCTGTAAGTTTATTGCCAAGTGGCATTGTAAAGGTAATTGCTAAATTCAAGAAAGACGATTTGATTAGAATTGTTGATGAGCAAGCAAAGGTAATTGGTATAGGAAGAGCTAGTTACAGTTCAGATAAAATTGAGATTGAGAAGCTATCTGAAAAGCAGAAACCAACTATTCATTACGATTATCTGTATATTGAGGAATAACAACCTTTACTTACACACACATTATTTTATTTACTAAAATGGTTCAAAACTATTTGATATGAAAGTACAACAACAACTTCAAAATGCTTTGATTGCTTCCCGTAAACTGATTATGTTGGAAGCTGAAAAAGTGAAAGAGATATTGCTAGAGTTAGCTAAACAAACACGCGCCAATACAGACTTTATTCTTCAAGAGAATAAAAAAGATTTGGAGAGAATGGATTCAAAAGATCCAAGATATGACAGATTGATGTTGACTCCAGATCGCATTGATGGTATTGCAGGCGATGTTGAAAATGTTGCAAATCTGTCTAATCCTATTGGAAAGGTTTTGAAAGAAGAGATTCGTCCAAATGGATTAAAAGTTCGTAAAGTCACAGTTCCATTCGGTGTGATTGGAGTTATTTACGAAGCACGTCCAAATGTCACCTTAGATGTTTTTGCTCTATGTTTCAAATCTGGTAATGCTTGCGTTTTAAAGGGTGGTAGTGATGCTATCTATTCAAACAGAGCTATCGCCTCTATTATTAAAAATGTGTTGAAGCAATTCAATCTTGATGAAAACAGTGTAACATTGCTATCGGCTGATAGAGAAGATACCAATGAGATGCTCAAAGCGCGTGAATATATCGATTTAGTTATTCCACGTGGAAGTCAAGGTTTAATTGATTTTGTTCGCAAAAACTCTACTATCCCTGTTATTGAAACAGGTGTAGGTATATGTCACACCTATTTTGATGAGTTTGGAGATGTTGAAAAGGGGCGTGAAATAGTTTTCAATGCAAAGACTCGACGTCCTGCTGTTTGCAACACCCTCGAATGTTTGATTATTCATGAGTCTCGTTTAAACGACCTGCCTGCATTAACTAATAGGTTGGCAGGGGAAAATGTGTTGATACATGCCGATGCAAAATCATTCAACATGCTAAAGGATTCTTATCCTTCTAGCCTGTTGCAGAGAGCGATAGCTGATGATTTTGGTAAAGAGTTTCTAGCATTGGAAATGGCAATTAAAACAGTTTCAAGTTTTGATGAGGCGCTTGCTCATATTTCTGATTATGGTTCAAAACATAGCGAGGCGATTATTTCTGAAAATTTAGAAGCCATAGATAGGTTTCAAAAGATGGTCGATGCCTCTTCGGTATATTCTAATGCTTCTACAGCATTTACTGATGGCGCACAGTTTGGTTTAGGAGCAGAAATAGGTATTAGTACACAAAAACTACATGCTCGTGGACCGATGGGACTTGAAGAACTAACTAGCTACAAGTGGATTGTAGAGGGCGATGGTCAAGTACGTTCAAAGTAAAGGTTATAAACATATTCCTTATAAGCGTTTTTCCAGCAAAAGCGCTTTTTTTATATGTCAAGATGTGTGCATCGCTCTTTTTCTACCTATAATAAACTATCCAAACTATGAAAGCCGATTTTATTTTATTAAATTTGTAGAGACAATACTAATTCAAACAGAAACTGATTAATGGCATACATCGATTATTACAGCGTGTTGGGGATAAGCAAGAACGCTACCACCGAAGAGGTGAAGAAGGCGTATCGCAAACTGGCACGCAAACATCACCCCGATTTAAATCCTAACAACAAGGAGGCAGAAAAGAAGTTTCAAGAGATTAACGAAGCTAACGAAGTCTTGGGCGATCCCGTAAAAAGAGAAAAGTACGATAAGTACGGAAAGGATTGGAAACATGGCGAGGAGTTTGAGAGAGCACAGCGAGCACAACAATCGCAAAGACAGTATCAATCACAAGGTTCAGAGTCGTTTTTCTCTGGACAGGGAGCAGATTTTGGTGGCGATGACTTCTCCGATTTCTTCCACTCTATGTTTGGTGGCGGATTTTCGCAACAGTCGCATGGTCGTACACGCTTTAAAGGACAGGATTTGAATGCAGAACTAGAATTGACATTATTGCAAGCAATGAATACGCATCAGCAGACTCTTACCATCAATGGGAAGAATGTGCGCATCACCATTCCAGCAGGGGTGAGCGATGGACAAAAGATACGATTGAAAGGCTATGGTCAACCTGGCATTAATAATGGCCCAAGTGGCGATTTATACATAACATTTAGAATTGCACAAGACCCGATATTTAAAAGAAAAGGCAACGATTTGTATAAGCAGATAGAGATTGATCTTTATACTGCTGTGTTGGGTGGAGAAATAATGATAGATACCCTCACAGGAAAGGTGAAATTTCCTGTAAAACAGAATACACAACCCGATACCACGGTGCGATTGCGTGGCAAAGGCTTTCCTGTTTATAAAAAAGATGGGCACTTTGGCGACCTTTATATTACAGTAAAAGTAAAGCTACCTGAGAAATTGACAGCCAAAGAGAAAGAGCTATTTACAGAACTATCAAACTTGAATAAATGATGAGCAGAAATAAGATAACATACAGAGAATGCTTGCAAATCTATCAGGTAGAAGAGGCTTTTTTGAACCAATTGGAGAGTTCGGGCTTGATAGAGATAGTAATAGAAGAAGATGACAGATACATAGAATATGATTATTTGCAAGAGATTGAGCAATTTGTTCGTTGGCACTACGAGTTGGAGATAAATATGGAAGGAATTGAAGCACTGCATCACATGTTGCAACAAATGCAACAATTGCAAGAAGACGTCGAGAAGCTCAGAGGGGAGTTGAATTTCTATAAGTCTATATTTTAATTCCCTTTGTTGCGAATAACTATAAAACATTGATATGCTAAAGAGTCTCTTTATTAAAAACTATGCATTGATTGACGAACTCAAAGTTGAGTTCGACGACGGATTCTCCGTTCTCACGGGTGAAACCGGTGCTGGCAAATCAATTATATTGGGTGCTTTGTCTTTGATATTAGGACAACGTGCCGAGAATAGATTTATCAAACAAAATGAAAATAAATGCACTATCGAAGGGGTGTTCGATATTTCTGTTTATGAGCTTGGCTCGCTCTTTGAGAAGAATGATTGGGTTTATGATGGCGATGTTTGTATAATAAGAAGAGAAATATGGGCAAGTGGCAAGTCGCGTGCATTTGTAAACGATTCGCCTGTCTATTTGCAAGACCTCAAAGAATTGGGCGAAAGACTAATAGACATCCATTCGCAACACGAAAACCTATCATTGAACGACAACTTGTTTCAGTTGACCTTAATAGACTCAATAGCCAAAACAGCTTCGGTGAAAGAGAACTATAAATCTTATTATCAATCTTACAGAAAAGTACAAAAAGAGCTACTTGATCTTCATCAACAAGCACAAAAGAATAAAGAGAAACAAGATTTCTTGCAATTTCAGTTTGATAGTCTTACCGAAGCTCACCTCGTGGAGGATGAGCAAGAGGTGCTAGAAGCAGAGCTAGAAACAATTACCCATTCCGAAGAGATTAAATCGAGTCTATACAAGCTAACCAATATACTCTCTGAAGATGAAGAGAGTGTAGAGTTGGGCTTGCGTAAAGCGTTAGATGCTGCCAAGTCGTTACAACGGTTTGGTTCAACTTCTTCATTTTCACAAAGCTTTGCCCAGCGTATCGAGTCGGCTTATATTGATATGAAAGATTTGCGCGAAGAGGCCGAAACCATTTTTCAAGATGTGGACTTTGACCCCGACCGACAACAAATTATTGAAAACCGACTGAGCGTAATATACGGTTTGCAACAAAAGCATTCTGTTGCCACCGTAAAGGAGTTACTGGAAATTCTTGCCGATATTGATTTAGAGTTGCAGGGCATTGATTCTCTGGATTATCGGATAGAGCAACTCGAAAAAGAATTTACTGAAAAGGAGAAATCTGTTTATGCTGAAGCGGAGTTGTTAAGCAAGTTGCGAAAATCGACAGTTACTACTATTGAGAAAAATATTGAAGAGAAACTGAAGTATTTAGGCATTCCTAATGCCAAGTTCAAAATACAATTCAGGGAAAAAAAAGAGTTGGATGCTACTGGTAAAGACACCATCAATTTCCTATTCACAGCTAATAAAAATACAGACTTACAGCCCATCGCGCAAATTGCATCGGGTGGCGAGATTTCTCGCTTGATGCTCGCCCTCAAGTCGTTGGTTGCAGATGCTACAGCTCTTGCAACCATTATATTTGATGAGGTGGATACTGGCACATCGGGAGAGATTGCCGATAAGATGGGATTCATTATGCAAGAGATGAGCAATAAAATGCAGGTTGTAGCTATTACTCACTTGCCACAAATTGCGGCAAAAGGTAGTGCACACTATTATGTGTATAAAGAAGAGTTGACCGATGCCACAGCTACATCTATAAAAAAACTAACCATGCCCGAGCGTATCGACGAGATAGCACGAATGTTGAGTGGTGCAGAAACCACCATTCAAGCTTTAGATAATGCCCGAGTAATGTTGAATACAATCAAACAATAACAACAAAACTATATATGAAAGAGAAAGAGATGATTTTTGGTCTGCGTGCAGTTATAGAAGCAGCACAAGCCGGTAAAGATATTGATAAGGTGTTGGTGAAGAGAGAACTGCAAGGCGAACTGTTTCGTGAGCTACAAGATGTGATGGCACTGCACGAGATACCCATTCAAAAAGTACCCCTTGAGCGTATCGACCGCTTTACACGCAAGAACCATCAAGGTGTATTGGCTTTTATATCGGCTGTTACCTATCAGAAGATAGAAGACATTGTGCCAATGCTATACGAAGAGGGCAAAAATCCTTTCATCGTTGTGCTGGACGGCATTACCGATGTACGAAACTTTGGAGCCATTGCACGTACTTGCGAGGTGGCAGGAGTTGATGCCATTGTGATACCTGCTCGTGGAAGTGTGAGGGTGACTGCTGATGCAGTTAAAACATCGGCTGGAGCATTGCACTCCATCCCCGTTTGTAGAGAGTTGAATTTAAAAGATGCTGTTCAGTTTTTGAAGAATAGTGGTATAAAAGTGGTAGCTGCCACTGAAAAAGCTGCTGAAAACTATACCACTTCATCTTATACCGACCCAGTTGCTATATTGATGGGTGCTGAGGATGTTGGTATCTCTGACGAACTGTTAAAGATAAGTGACGACTTAGTTCGACTGCCTATTTTTGGAAATATAGAGTCGCTCAATGTGTCTGTGGCAACAGGAGTCATGTTGTATGAAGTGCTAAGACAACGAATGGAATAGGAGTTGAAAACAATTGATTGAATGGTAGTGTTATAGAGTTAATAGTAGTGTAGAGGATAAAAAGGAGTTTTATCGTTTTGAATTAAATAAACAGACAGCTTATAACATCTCTTGTTTTAGGTTTTTAAATTAAAAAAATATGGAAAGAAAAGTAGCACTAATTACTGGCATAACTGGTCAAGATGGTTCGTTTTTGGCGGAACTATTGATTGAAAAAAATTATGAAGTGCATGGATTGTTGAGGCGTTCTTCGTCGTTCAACACTGGTCGGATAGAGCATTTGTACCTCGAAGAGTGGGTGCGTGATATGAAAAAAGAACGTGCCGTTAATTTACATTATGGTGATATGACTGACTCTAGTTCGCTTATCAGGATAATACAGACTATCCAACCCGATGAAATATACAACTTGGCAGCACAGAGCCATGTAAAGGTGAGTTTTGATGTGCCTGAATATACTGCCGAGACCGATGGGGTTGGCACATTGCGTCTATTGGAAGCAGTGAGGATATTGGAATTAGAGAAAAAAACGCGCATCTATCAAGCATCTACATCAGAGTTGTTTGGATTGGTGCAAGAGATTCCTCAAAGTGAAACTACACCCTTTTATCCACGCAGCCCTTATGGTGTAGCCAAATTGTATGGCTATTGGATTACGAAAAATTATCGTGAATCGTATGGAATGTATGCGGTAAATGGAATATTGTTTAATCATGAGAGTGAACGCCGTGGCGAGACTTTTGTGACACGCAAGATAACATTGGCAGCGGCTCGCATAGCTCATGGATTACAAGACAAATTGTATATGGGTAATTTAGATGCGAAGCGCGACTGGGGTTATGCCCGCGACTATGTGGAGTGTATGTGGCTGATGTTGCAACACGATACTCCCGAGGATTTTGTGATTGCAACGGGAGAGATGCACAGTGTGCGCGAGTTTTGCACGTTGGCATTTGCAGAAGCGGGTATTAATTTACGATGGGAAGGGGCAGGTATTGATGAAAAGGGTATTTGCACTAAAACCAACAAGGTATTGGTAGAGGTCAATCCACAATATTTCCGCCCTGCTGAGGTGGAACAACTATTGGGCGATCCTACTAAAGCAAAAACCTTATTGGGTTGGAATCCTACTAAAACTTCGTTTGAGGAATTGGTTAGAATAATGGTGAAACATGATATGAAGTTTGTGGAGAAAAATGGATAATAACATCATTAAATTGTGTTTAGCATCTTCGCATCTATTCAGGGAATAAAGACTTTGCAAAACAATAAATAAAATTATGGATAAGAAATCAAAAATATACATTGCAGGTCACCGTGGATTGGTGGGGTCTGCTATATGGAAGAACCTACAACAAAAAGGTTATATCAACTTAATTGGTCGAACATCAAAAGAGTTAGATTTGATGGATAGTGTTGCGGTAGCAAACTTTTTCACTAAAGAGCAACCCGAATATGTGTTTCTAGCTGCAGCTCATGTGGGTGGAATAATAGCCAATAATGTTTACAGGGCTGATTTTATTTATCGTAACTTGCAAATACAAAACAATGTGATTGGCGAAAGCTTCAAGCACAATGTGAAGAAACTGCTTTTTTTGGGCAGTACTTGTGTATATCCTAAAGAAGCTCCCCAACCTATGAGAGAGGACCATCTATTGACATCGCCCTTAGAATATACCAACGAACCTTATGCTATTGCAAAAATTGCGGGACTGAAAATGTGTGAGAGTTTCAACTTGCAATACGGAACTAATTATATAGCAGTGATGCCTACCAACTTGTACGGACCAAATGATAACTTCCATTTAGAGCGAAGTCATGTGTTACCAGCTATGATTAGGAAGATTCATCTTGCAAAATCTTTGATGGATAATAACTGGGAGGCTATTCAGAAAGATTTGAACGATAGACCAGTTGAAGAGGTAACAGGCAATAACACACACGATGAGATAGTTGCGATACTGAAAAAGTATGGTGTGACAGCCAACAAAGTTGAATTGTGGGGTACAGGCAAGCCGATGCGTGAGTTCCTTTGGAGCGAAGAGATGGCTGATGCTTGTGTTTTTGTGATGGAGAAGGTTGATTTTGATGACCTAAAAGGTGACAACAAAGAGGTTCGCAATTGTCATATCAATATTGGTACGGGCATGGAGATAAGCATTAAAGGTTTGGCTTTGCTGATAAAAGATATTGTGGGTTATGAAGGTTCTATCACATTCGATTCGTCAAAACCAGATGGTACGATGCGTAAATTAACGGATGTGTCAAAGCTAAATGCTTTGGGATGGAAACATCAGGTAGAAATTGAAGAAGGAGTAAAAAGGATGTATGATTGGTATTTGAAGTAATTTTATATAACCCATCAAAAACAATTATTCATTATGAAAAAACAACTTACCACAACCAATGCACCAGTAGCCATCGGTCCTTACAGTCAAGGGGTAGAAGTAAATGGTCTTGTTTTTGTTTCCGGACAATTGCCTATTGACCCCAAAACAGGAGAGACTGCCGAAGGAGGCATAAAAGGACAAACGTTGCAAATATTCAAAAACATTGAGGCAATACTTAAAGAAGCAAATATGACTTTGGACAATGTGGTTAAAACTACTGTTTTCCTTACTGATATGGCAGATTTTGCGGCGATGAATGAGGTATATGCCGCTCAGTTTTCAGGTATATTCCCTGCTCGTTCTGCTTTTGCTGTAAAAACATTACCCAAGAATGCCGAAATTGAGATTGAAGTGATTGCAATGCGGGATAATTAGAACCAATAGCAAAACAATGTGTTTTTTAAAATATCTTTGTAAGGGGAACTCCTACAGTTTATGTCCTTATACTACCACCTTTCAAATCGAAATATTTTTGGCAAATTCGCTTACACTTACTAAGCGATAGTTAGTTTTACGAGTTAAAAATTAAATCCTACAGCTACAAAACTGCAATCATGACATGAAATTCAAATCTACCGTGTGAGATTTGGCAGTTATGACATAAAGCTCAAATCCACCTTGTAGTATTCAGCAATCAAGGTGTAAAACTCAAATATACCGCTGTGAAAAAGAAAGTAATGGGATGAAACTCAAATCCACCGCCGTGGAAAGCTGTTTAATGACATAAACGTAAAATCCTCCACCGTGGAAATGAAGATGAAGGCATATAAGTCAAATACATCGTTGCGGGAATGAGAACAAGGTGATGGATGGCATTTCCTCGAGAAGTATTCTTTTCAACATAGACAAATCATATACCACAATAGACACTTAACATATCGGGTTAACAGTCTTAACAACAATACATTTAATAACTACTTACATCTAAAAGGGTTATTTACATGCTCGGTTTTTTAAAATAATAGTATCTTTGTTTCCGAATTATATTAATAGAGGACTATTATGAAGAAGAAAAACATTCTTACGTTTCTATTCATCCTAAGCTTTATTTTTCAGGGGTTTGCTCAATCAGATCCAGCAAAATGGAAGTTTAGTTTAGAAGATAAAGGCGATGGAGAAATAGAATTAGTTGCCAATGTTGCCATAGAGCAGGGTTGGTATATATATGGTACAGATATACCCGAAGGAGGTCCTTATCCAACCTCTTTGTCGATTGATAAGATACACGGGGCAGTTGCAGTAGGTGGTTTTGAGGCGAGAGACTCAAAGTTGAATTCGGGCTACGATGCTATTTTTGAAATGACTATTGGTTCTTATGAGAATGCTGCTAAATTTGTGCAGCGTTTTAAAGTAACTGATAAGAGCAAATTTGTACTAGAAGGGGATATCCGTTCTCAGGCTTGTAATGGCTCTGAATGTACCCCTCCGCTACCTGTCGATTTTGCTTTTAAATCTTCTGATCTTCCATCAACAGTTGTTGCAACAAGTGTTCCGAGCATATCGACTACGGACGCTAACGCTGAAGCTGTTGAAACAACAGACGATGATGTGGAAGCAGCCTCCGATGTGTTGATGGCTCCACTGGATATCTCTTCCAAGAGCTCTGATATTAGCACTAGTAAACTTTGGACACCAGTTATAGAAGAACTGCAAGAGTATGGCTTGAAAGGAAGCATTAAGGGAAAATCTATGTGGTGGGTTTTTATTGCTGGTTTCCTCGGAGGATTCATTGCATTGCTCACCCCATGTGTGTGGCCCCTGATTCCTATGACAGTTAGTTTCTTTTTGAAACGTAACAAAGCAAACAGGAAGAAAGCAATTTCGGATGCCCTATTATATGGTGTCTCCATTATAGTGATATATGTATTGTTGGGGCTTACAATTACTGGACTGTTTGGTGCAAGCGCACTCAACGATTTATCGACTAGTGCCGTTTTTAATATTTTATTCTTTGCACTGTTAGTGTTTTTTGCAATATCATTCTTCGGTGCTTTCGATTTAGTATTGCCTGCATCGTGGACTAATAAAATGGATGCTAAAGCCGACTCGGCTACGGGTATGCTTAGTATCTTTTTTATGGCATTCACATTGGCTCTTGTATCCTTTTCATGTACAGGTCCAATCATCGGAACACTATTAGTAGAAACGGCATCCAGCAGCAGTATCATTGCTCCTGCTATTGGCATGTTTGGTTTTGCATTGGCGCTTTCCATACCATTTAGCTTCTTTGCAATTTTCCCCTCTTTCTTAGAGAGCATGCCAAAATCGGGCGGATGGCTCAATTCGGTAAAAGTTGTATTAGGATTTTTGGAGTTGGCACTTGCGCTCAAGTTCTTGTCGGTTGCCGACTTAGCATACGGTTGGGGAATACTCGATAGAGAAACTTTCTTGGTGTTGTGGATAGTTATATTTGCTATGTTAGGTTTCTACCTATTAGGTAAATTGAAATTGCCACATGATAGTGATTTGCCTCATGTTTCAGTGCCTCGTCTGTTTATGTCTATTGTCTCACTTTCGTTTGCTCTTTATATGGTTCCAGGATTGTGGGGTGCTCCCCTTAAAGCAATAAGTGCTTTTGCTCCACCCATGTACACACAAGACTTCAACCTGTATGATGGAGCTGTGGATGCAAAAACATTAGATTACGAAACGGGGATGGCTTTTGCAAAGCAGGTGAATAAACCCGTGCTCATTGACTTCTCGGGTTATGGATGTGTCAATTGTAGAAAGATGGAAGCATCTGTATGGACAGATCCAAGGGTGAAGAGCCTGATTGACGATGAGTATGTATTGATAACATTGATGGTGGACGATAAAACAAAGTTGTCAGAAATTATTGAAGTGGAAGAGAACGGAAGAACCTCAAAGCTTAAAACTATTGGCGATAAATGGAGTTACTTGCAGCGACACAAATTTGGTTCAAACTCACAGCCATTTTATGTTGTGCTTGATACTGACGGAAACCCGCTTAGCCCTTCGTATGCTTTTGATGAGAATCCAGATAATTATGTACAATTCTTACAGTTAGGTATTAGTAATTTTAGTGAGTGATGTATTATTTATAGATGATAATAAAAAGAGAATATAATATAAAGATAAATACCGATAACAAAGTGGAAGCTTCGTTTATCGGTATTTTCTTTTCAATAAGAAAATATTTACAATGAATAGTAGAAAAGAAAACCTAGAAGCATTTAATCGTCTTTTGGATATACTCGACGAGTTGAGAGAGAAGTGCCCATGGGACAGAGTGCAAACCAACGAAAGTTTACGTGCCAACACAATTGAAGAGACTTATGAGTTGTCTGAAGCTTTGCTAAATGATGATTCTGAAGAGATAAAGAAAGAGTTGGGCGATTTGATGCTCCATATTGTGTTTTATGCCAAGATTGGAGAAGAGAAAAAAAGCTTCGATATAGGTGATGTATGCACTGCAATATCCGACAAGTTAGTGTTCCGTCACCCGCATGTGTTTGGAAATACCACGGCAAACTCTCCCGAAATGGTGGAGCAATCGTGGGAAGAGATTAAGATGAAAGAGAAGAATGGCAATAAAACTATATTGGATGGTGTGCCAGCCTCGTTGCCCTCGCTGGTAAAAGCATACCGTATTCAAGACAAAGCACGCAACTCAGGGTTCGATTGGAACAAGCGTCAAGATGTATGGTGCAAAGTGAATGAAGAGATGGCTGAGTTGAAAGTGGAGATTGAAAATATGAATAAAGACCGAATGGAAGCAGAGTTTGGAGATTTACTGTTCAGCGTTGTAAATGCTGCTCGTTTGTATGATGTGAATCCTGACAATGCTTTGGAACGCACTAATAGAAAGTTTATTAAGCGTTTCAACTATTTGGAAAAAGAAGCAAAGGTGGCTGGTCGTAGCCTTAAAGATATGACCCTAGATGAGATGGAAGAGATATGGCAAGAGGCAAAGAAGGAGGATGTGGAGTAAATTAGTCTTTGCAATAAAACGGCAAATACTGCATTTCGACAAGCTCAATGTACCACGTTACTCTTGTTTATGCTACAGGGGTTTTGAGAGGAGTCTTTTATAAGTTGTCATTCGTTATAATAATGCCACCCATATTGGGGGTAAGAATAGGTTAAGTGTCTGGTTACTATAATCAGAACTCCACTACTATCGTAACCTAAAACGCAACAGTTTCGTAATCCAACTTCATATTTGTTGTTGGAAAAAGTGTATCAGTTTGGTTGATGAAGTCACATAGCTTCATCTCCGTGCAAATGTTTGTCAACGGTTAAAACTTTTGTCCATATCGCTACAAAACTTTTTCAACGGTCA
>CAZUHZ010000013.1:0-23012 GCA_964620895.1 uncultured Dysgonomonadaceae bacterium
TTAAATTAACTATTGCTTAGATGCATCGTGCTAATCTAAAATGCGCTTTTTTCTTTAAAGAGAGTGTTTTAAATGAATTTCTGATAACTTTGGTGTAATTCTAAAACGTTTTATTGTGTGTAAGTAACGGTACGCTATTCAAGTTAAGATGTGAAAAGAGCATAGTAGATTGTATCACTTCTCATCATCTTTTATCTCCTCAAACTCTACATCTTCAGCTGCGCTTATTTCAAATTCCTTTTTCTTATAGGTTATTATGCGGTCGTTTTGTGAAGCTGGTTTCTCATTAGTTTGTCTATTCCTGTTTTGTCGTTTCCTTCCTCCACCAAATAAGAATCGTAAAACGTAGATTACTGTTCTTACTCCGAAAAGCAAAGACAGGAAGAAGAATATTCCAATAGTAATTGTGATAAATCTGAGCATAATAGATTCATTGTTTTTTGAATTAAAGTGTTCAAAGGTAATGAATACTTTAACTCTACCATTTTGATTTTATTTATTTAACGGCCTTTTTGTTCAGCAATATTGAGGTTAGAGATATCACTATGTAAGCTATGACCGTCCATGCTAAACCCACTACTCCCCACACCGAGACAAAAACAGCAGCACATATTATGAGGATAAGAGGCTTTTCGTTGCCCTTTATTTTCATATTTTTAAATTTGAATGAAAACATAGGAGCTTCAGAAACCATTAATAATGATAATGCTACAATTAAACCCATTGTTAAGAATAAAATTGCAGTATTTGCCATAGAACTTTTGTGAATACCATAGACATAACTAATCCAAAACAGTGCGTTAGCTGGAGTAGGTAGTCCTATAAAAGAGGATGTCTGTCTTTCGTCTATATTAAACTTAGCTAATCGAAGAGCTGAAAAGACAGGAATAATAAAAGCTAAGTAAGGAATGTATGGTTGAATGAATATCAGTGATTCTGAATAGAACGTATAGTCACGAAGTAAAATAAATAGAACAACTGCTGGAGCTACTCCAAAACTGACTACATCTGCCAAAGAATCAAGTTCTTTGCCAATATCAGAATATGCATTTAATAAACGTGCAGCCATACCATCGAAGAAATCAAAGATTGCCGCTAATATAACCCAAAAGACGACCCATATAAAAGCACCCTCAAATGCCATAACTATAGCAATGCAGCCCGAGAACAAGTTCATTGAGGTTATAGTATTGGGGACGTGCTTTTTCATAGCTTCCTGTTTTACTGTATTATTTTAAATTTGTTGGTTTGTCTTTATTGGGTAAGTTAGCAATAAAAGTTTTATTTGCTCTTACTTCATCTCCAATTTTGATTAATATTTCGCTATCTAAAGGTAGATAGATGTCCATTCGAGATCCAAATTTAATAAAACCCAAGGGGTCTCCAATATAGCAAATTTGGTCTGCTTTAACGTAAGTGACTATTCTTCGTGCTAAAGCTCCTGCAATTTGACTAGAGAGTATTTTATGTCCATCGGGTGTCTCTATAACAATCATTGATCGTTCATTTTCAGTGCTTGATTTAGGGAGGTAAGCTGCCATGAATCTTCCTTCTTTATGAGATACGTGTGTTATTTTGCCAGTTGCAGGTATCCAGTTTGAGTGAGCATTAAAAATAGTCATAAAGATGGATATTTTTATACACTCTGAATTTAGATGTTCCCCTTCAAACACTTTTTCGAGAGCAACAACCTTGCCATCTGTTGGAGCATTTACACGACCTAGTACTTCCCCTGAATATACACGATTTGGTGATCGAAAAAAATTAAGCAAAAAGAAAAAGGTAGTTAAGGTGACGATTAAAATGAAGTAAGTGAAAATGTTTTTGGATAAAAAATAAAACATTACGAAGTTGATTATAAAACCAATAAGTAATGTGTATGCCAATGTTTTTCGTCCTTCTTTATGAATTCTCATCTTTTATAAATTAATGTGTGAATGTGAGGATGCTTAGAGTTTAAGCAGCATCGATGGCTTGTTTTGCGTGCCTTCTTCATTTTGCTTTGTCCCCTCTTTAATATATTTCTCCCATACCTCTTTTTTAAAGTAAGGGACAATGATAGGAATTACCTTTTGTATTTTTGAGTAAAAAAAAGTTTCTGTCTTTAAGTTATGTGTAATGATATCTTCCTCTGGATCAATCATAACAGCTAAGTTAAGTAATATACTCAACACAATTGAAGCACTAATTACTCCTAGTACTGCACCTAGTATTTTATTTATAAAGCTTATATGGAGTGCTTCAAAAAGCGAGTGAATCATTTTTCCTATAAACTTAATGCCAAAAACAATGATGGCAAAAGCTAAAACGTAAGACAGTACACCAGCTATATTAGCTGAAATACTAATTGTCTTTATTAAAAAGGGTGATATTATATTTGCAGCCTTTCCTGCAAATATAGCACCTACTATAATAGCAATTAAACCTGCCAATTGCATGGTTAGTCCCTTTTTTATTCCTTTTACAAAAGCTCCCAAAAGAACGAGTAAAACTATTATATCAAACCAGCTCATTCTTCTATATTTAAGCTTACTTTATTAGCAGTTATTTCTTCATTAAGAAAGAATGATGCTAAACTTTCAAATCTTTCTGTTGAATCGGTTGTACAATAAACTCTTGTTTCACCTTTTGAGCACAATGAATCTAATGTCTGATGTCTGTTTAGGTACTCTCTCAATGATTTTGCTACATATTCTCCTTGCGAGATTAATTGTACCGATTTAGGTGTGTACTGCTCTATTTTTTTTATTAATAGAGGATAGTGTGTGCAACCCAATATAATTGCATCGATATCTTTATCTTTTTCTAAAACTCTATCTATGTGTTGTTTTACAAAATAGTCAGCTCCTTCTTTGTCGTACTCTTTGTTTTCTACAAGAGGAACCCACATTGGGCATGCTTCTGTAGATATTTTAATCGTTGGACAGAACTCTTCTATCTCTCTTTCATAAGTCTTAGAGCTAATAGTTGCCTCAGTGCCTAATACAGCAATGTGTTTTGTTTTAGTTAAATCTAAAACAGTTTCAGCAGTTGGTCTTATAACTCCCAACACTCTCTTTATAGAATCTATTTGCGGTAAATCTTTTTGTTGAATACTCCGTAGAGCTTTTGCAGATGCAGAGTTGCAAGCAATAATTACAAGCTGACAGCCTTGTGAGAACAGCCATTTTACTGCTTGCAGTGTAAACTCATAAATCAATTCGTATGATCTGTTTCCGTATGGAGCCCTTGCATTATCTCCTAAGTAGAGATAATCATATTCGGGCATAAGTTTTTTAATCTCGGATAGTACAGTTAAACCTCCATATCCAGAATCAAATACACCAATTGGACCAGCCTTAAGGGAAGAGTTATTTGTCACTTTTATTAAAGTAAAACATTGCTTTAATTTACTCTTAACTTCAGCTTGACTAACTCATTTGCATCAACAGCACTAGGTGAAACAAAAACAATACCCGAATCGTCTAAATCGTATATTACAGTAAAGTTTTGCTCTATACCCACTTCTTTGATTGCATTGTTTACCTTTTCTTTAATTGGCTCGAGTAACAATTGCTCATGCTCTTCTATATCTTTTTGAGCGAGCTTAGTGAAGTTTTGAATACGATTTTCTAAATCGGTTAACTCTTGCATCCTTCTCAATTTAATACTTTCAGCTAAGTTTTCTTGATAGGTAATAAAGTCTGAATACTTTTTGTTGTATTCGTTCTGCATTATTTGAAGCTCTTGCTTGTAGTTTTCATTGAGTGTGTTTAGTCTTTCTGTTGCAGATACTTTGTCAGGCAAAGAGTTGATAATTTCTAGCGTGTTTACAAAAGCAATGTTGTTTTGTCCATCAACAGTGCTTCCGCAGATAATTGATGCCAACACAAATAAAGTTATAAAAATTCTTTTTTTCATAATCAAGGTATGTGTTTATAGTTTATTATTTAATGACCAGTGTATCGACATTGCATCACCCTGTCTCGTGTTAGGGTGGCGTTTGCTATTTTTCAATTTCAAATGCCACCCCTTTTCAAGGTAAGATTGTTTATTACAATGTCAACTGGTTTTAAAAATTTATTATAACGTTTTTCTCACTTCTACTTCTTCATAAGCTTCTACAGTATCACCAACTTTTATGTCATTAAAGTTGCGAATATTTAAACCACATTCGTATCCTGAAGCTACTTCTCTCACATCATCTTTAAATCGTTTTAGCGATTCAAGTTCTCCTGTGTAAATAACAATACCATCACGAATCAATCTCACATTGTTTGATCGTTTTATCTTACCATCACGTACAATACATCCTGCAATTGTACCAACTTTTGTGATTTTAAATGTTTCAAGCACTTCAACATTAGCAGTAATCTCCTCTTTAATTTCAGGCGATAACATCCCTTCCATTGCAGCAGTTACCTCTTCTATTGCATCGTAGATAACAGAGTATAAACGAATATCTATACCATGAGCTTCCGCCTCTTTACGAGCAGCGAGTGATGGGCGCACTTGAAATCCAATAATGATACCATTTGATGCTGTGGCAAGTGTTATATCAGATTCTGATATTTGTCCTACAGCTTTATGTATAATATTTACTTGTATTTCAGGGGTTGACAATTGGATCAAAGAATCTGATAGTGCTTCAACTGATCCGTCCACATCTCCTTTAACAATGATATTGAGTTCTTGGAAATTGCCTATTGCAATTCTTCGACCAATATCATCAAGTGTAAGTATTTTTTGTGTGCGTATAGATTGCTCTCTTTGTAGTTGTTCACGCCTATTAGCAATAGAACGTGCTTCCTGTTCGCTTTCTAGAACATGGAATTTATCTCCAGCTTGTGGAGCTCCATTCAATCCTAATATTAAAGCTGGTTGAGCTGGTTTTGCCTCTTTAATGTCTTGATTACGTTCGTTAAACATTGCTTTTATACGACCAAAATAGGCTCCTGCTAAAATAATGTCTCCCGACTTTAATGTTCCGTTTTCAACCAATACAGTAGAAACATATCCACGTCCTTTGTCAAGTGATGACTCTACTACCGAGCCAAATGCTGTTCTATCAGGGTTTGCCTTCAGTTCAAGCATTTCGGCTTCTAATAAAACTTTCTCCAATAACTCGGCTACTCCAGTTCCTTCCTTTGCCGATATGTCTTGAGATTGGTATTTACCACCCCAGTCTTCTACTAAGTAGTTCATTTGAGCCAACTCTTCTTTCACTTTTTCAGGGTTAGCACCTGGTTTATCTATCTTGTTGATAGCAAAAACTATTGGCACACCAGCAGCACTAGCGTGGTTGATTGCTTCAACTGTTTGAGGCATTACGTTGTCATCGGCAGCAACTATAATAATTGCCACGTCTGTTACTTTTGCACCACGTGCACGCATAGCTGTAAAAGCCTCGTGACCAGGTGTGTCGAGAAACGTAATTTGCTTACCGCTTTCTAGGCTCACATGATAAGCCCCAATATGCTGTGTTATACCACCAGCCTCACCAGCAATAACATTTGTTTTGCGGATACTATCAAGTAGTGATGTCTTACCATGGTCAACATGTCCCATTACAGTAACAATAGGTGAGCGAGCTATTAAGTCTTCTTCCTCATCCTCCTCTTGTGTAATTGCCTCAATTACATCGGCACTTACATATTCGGTTTTAAATCCAAACTCGTCAGCAACAATATTAATTGTCTCTGCATCAAGTCGTTGGTTTATTGCAACCATTACACCAATACTCATACATGTAGATATTACATCTGTAACAGGAACATCCATCATGTTGGCTAAGTCATTGGCAGTTACAAACTCGGTTAGCTGCAGTGTGCGACTTTCTCTCTCTTGTTCTTTTATTTCAGCTTGTTGTCTTTGTATTACTGCTTCTCTCTTGTCGCGGCGATGTCTTGCACCTCCTCTACCACCAGATTTTCTTTGAGTAAGTCGTGCTAATGTTTCTTTTATCTGTTTTTGAACATCCTCCTCACTGACTTCTTTTCTAACAGGTTTTTTTAATACAGGTCTTCTTCTTCTCGAAGCTGTTTTTGAGGCGTCAGTACTCTTATCTATGTTTACTACTCCTTTTCTTATGCGTTTGCGCTTCTTTTTAGTTATATCATCTTTGTCATCAGAGGTTTTTTTCTCATTGATGCTCTCTTTTTTAAGCGCTTTTATATTTTCTTCTTTTATTCTTTTCGAACTCGCCTTACCTGTTCTCTCAAGTCTTTCTTTTTTACGTTGAGCTCTTGATTTACGAGCAGGGCGTGTTTTTTCGTTTATTGAGTCAAGGTCTATACTTCCTTTTACTACTATATTTGTCTCTATTTTGGAGTCATTAAGTCTAAAGAGGCTTTGATCCTCTTTATCCTCTTCTTTTTCAGGAGTGTCTGCAACCTCAGTTTTACTACTAGTGTCAGCTACTTTGGGTTTTTCCTCAGCCTTCTTCACTTCTGCTTTAGATTCGGTAGCTTGTTCGATTTTACTATCGTCAGCCTGCTCTACATCTTTAGGAGTGCTTTTTTCCTTTTTTATTTCTGCTTTTGGCGACACTTTCTTTTCTTCGGTCTCTTTTGCCTTTTCAGTCGCAGCTTTATCAGGGGTAGCTTCTGCTTTAATTTCTGCTTTAGGTAGTTCTTCTACTTTAGCTTTAGGCAGTTCTTCTACTTTAGCTACTTCCTCTTTTTTAGCTACTTCTTCTTTTTTAGATGTTGGCTGAGATTTGCTTTCATCTTCTTTTTCAGCAACAGGTTCGAGTTTAGCTTCCACCTCTTTTTCTACGGCTTTCTCTTTTGTTGGAAGGGTCTCTTCTTTAACCTCTTCTTTTTTCTCAACATCTTTCTCAACCGTTTCTTCAACTGCTTTTGGAGCATCAACTGTTGGTTTCTTCTCCTCTTTTTTATGAGGTTTCGACTCCAAATCATCCAAGTCGATATTTCCTACAATTTTAAATTGCGGTTTTATATCTTCAGGCAAGTTTGTAGTTGGAGTACTTTCTTTTTCCTCACTTTGCTTCTGAGTTTCATCTGGGATATCGTATCCTTCAATAGCTACAGTTTCTTTTTTCTCTTTGCCAAGTTGTTTTTCTCTCTGTTTCTCTACAGTTTTTTTTATATTCTTATCCTTGCCAAACTCAACAAGGAGCATTTCATAATGCTCATTATCAATTTTAGTATTAGGATTAGCTTTAATTTCAACTCCTTTTTTGTCAAGGAATTCAACTAAACTGCTGATGCCAACATTTAACTCTTTAGAAACTTTAATTAATCGTATAGACATATATAATATTATAACCTTTTCTCTATTTTAATTGCTTGCGAGGTGTTTTATGCAGTTCCTTTCTGCTTTCAATTAGAAGTATTTTTTTTACTCCTCATCTTCAAATTCGGATTTAAATATTGCAAGAATCTCATCCACAGTCACCTCTTCGAGGTCTGCTTCTTTGATAAGACGCTCTCTATCAGTTGCGAGAACATTTTTAGCTGTCGAACAGCCAATTTTCTTTAGCTGGTCGATAACCCAGCCATCTATTTCGTCTCTAAACTCATCTAAATAGATATCCTCTTCGTTCACCTCATCTATATCACGGAATACTTCAATGGTATATCCTGTAAGCATTGATGCAAGTTTTATATTTGCACCACCTTTACCAATAGCAAGAGACACCTCTTCGGGATGCAAGAAAACCTCAGCTCGTTGCTCTTCTTCTTTAAGTGCAATTGAGTTTACCTTTGCAGGACTTAGTGCTCGTTGTATGTATAAGTTCGTATTTGCTGTGTAATTAATCACATCTATGTTTTCGTTTCTCAGCTCGCGAACTATACTATGAATTCTAAATCCTCTCATTCCAACACATGCCCCAACAGGGTCTATGCGGTCGTCATAAGCTTCAACAGCCACCTTTGCTCTTTCCCCAGGAATACGTGCAATACCTTTTATGGTGATTAGACCATCGTTTATTTCGGGTATTTCCATTTCAAACAAACGTTCCAAAAACACGGGGGAAGTACGTGATAAAATAATCTTTGGATTGTTGTTTATATTTTCTACTCTTGCTACAACAGCGCGAACATGTTCACCTTTTCTGAAGAAATCACGTGGAATTTGTTCTGTTTTGGGTAAAATGAGCTCATTATGATCATCGTCCAACAAAAGTAATTCTTTTTTCCATATTTGATAAACTTCACCCGAAACTATTTGTCCTACTTTTTCGATATAAGTGTTGTATAGATTATCTTTCTCTAATTCAAGTATTTTTGATGCTAAAGTCTGACGAAGGTTTAAAATTGTGCGACGCCCAAAATGGTCAAGATATACCTCATCGGTAACCTCTTCGCCAATCTCGAAGTCTTCATCTATTTTATGCGCTTCAGCAAGGCTGATGTGCAAGTTAGGGTCTTCTATTTCATCTTCGTTTTCTACAATGGTGCGATTACGCCATATTTCTAAGTCTCCTTTATCTGGATTAATAATGATGTCGTAGTTCTCATCTGTACCGTACATCCTAGATATAACGCTACGGAAAGATTCCTCTAACACACTTATAAGAGTAGTCTTATCAATGTTTTTTAATTCATTAAATTCGGAAAAAGTATCAATTAAGCTGATGGTTTCCTTCTTCTTGCCCATAGTCCTATTTAAATCTTATTAGATATTTTGTATATTTTACTTCGTCATATCTGAATTGCAAATCTTCGCTCTTCTCTGTTTTACGTTTTGCACCTTCAGCTCTCACTTTCTTTGAGATGGATACGGTAAACTCATCGTCAGATACTGATGTTAAGACTCCAGTTATCTTTTGTCCTTTTTTTGTGAGCACCTCCACTTCTTTGCCAATATATTTCTGATATTGTCGCTTTGTTTTAAAAGGAGATGTTAAGCCTGCAGATCCTACTGTTAGTTCAAAATCTTCTTCATCACGGTCTAACTTTGATTCTATGTACTGGCTCAGTTCAACACAGTCGTCTATATTTACGCCATTGTTGTTGTCTATCTCAATCGAAATTGCATTGCCTGGATTTATGATTACATCAATTAAATAATTATCAGAAGCTTCAAGAAACTCCTCTATATGAGTAATCAGAAATTTTTTATCAATCATTGTCCTATCAAAAAATAAAAAAAGGAAAGCCGTGAATCCTGCCTCCCTCTAACTTTCTGCTACAAAGATATTCAATTCTACTCATTTTGCAAAATATCTCATCTTTTTTTGTATTCTATCAATCTGTATGTTCATCTTGTTTGTAACTATTTATTTCTTTCCTCTCTTCTATGTTTTAGACCATTACGTCTTGTTGTTAAGTGCCCTTAATAGGGGCTATCACTACTTGTTTTGAGTCTTCTGTATGTTTATTAGTATTAGACATCTAAGACAGCATGGATATAGGTTTAGGTGAACGAATGACTGTTTTTGTTTCAGTATTTGTTTTCTATTACATATTATTAACAGTGCGGCGTGCTGTTCTGCTCTAGCTCAACACCCATTACTCATCACAATAGGAGTGATAAGTGTATTAAACTTTGATAATCAAAGGCATATTGCATTGTATCTTTGTTTCAGGCTCTTGTTTTATGGCTACTATTCGCTTTTATCTATGCAAATCTGTTAGGTTATATACCTCATGTAGTAGCTTTTTTTTATTTGTAGAGTTTGTTGTTTCGTTTTTATGCAACGATATATACGTTATATAATGTGTGTTAGACAACCAAAAACGGGGCTTTTATTGTCTTTTGTTTTTGTAACCCACAGAAAATTTCTGCATCGCTTCGAAATATTATGTACTTTTGTAGAAATATAAAAACTAAAAAAAATGGCAAGTTCAAATGATAAGCATATTATTTACGCTCCTGTTTCATTAGACTTTGTTACAGTAGGTGTTGAGTTTTGTGCTTTTTTAGAAAAAACTGAAGTTACATCACGCACAGAATGGGTAAAGACCATGTTGCGTATTCTACCGCTACTTTATGTGAAAGCAACTCTTTTGCCTTCGGTCGAAGTTTTAAGTGATGAGGTAGTCGAGACCTTCGTTAGTGAACAAGATTATATGCTCATTCAAAATCATGTTGCTTCAATTTTAGGAGAAGAGGATGTTTATTTAGACGTCTTTGTAGAAGACATGAAATATAGCGATAGACCTGTATCATCTTTTGTATCAGAGGATATTGCCGATATCTATCAAGATATTCGCAATTTTGTTTCAGTTTATCAACATGGTTTGGAGGAGCCAATGGTATATGCTCTTAATGATATTAAAGCAAACTTTCGTTTGTATTGGGGGCAGAAGGTTGTAAATGTATTACGACCCCTTCACGCATTGGTTTACAAACCTCTCGACGATATAGATTTGGATCATACAATAGGAGAGGAGGGTGATCTGTGGGTTTAAGAATATCAAAAGGGAAAATTCATGAGTTATCTATCGAGACTTTCAATGGAGAAATAGTTGTAGTTGACAAAATTGAGGATGTAGCTGAGGCAGTAGCTTATCTCAAAAGATTTGAAGTAATTGGGTTTGATACTGAAACGAAACCTGTTTTTAAAAAAAACAGATCAAACAAAGTAGCATTGATGCAATTATCAACATTTGACAAATGTTTCTTGTTTAGACTCAATCTTATTCAATACCCCGATGAATTAGACGATTTAATCTGTAGCAACGATGTTATGAAGGTAGGATTATCTCTGCGTGACGACTTTGCAGCATTGAGAGAACGTTCTGATTGTTCACCCCTTAATTTTATCGATTTGCAAGATATTGTAATGGATTATGGTATTAAAGATATGAGTTTGCAGAAAATTTACGCCATCCTCTTTAATAAAAAGATATCAAAAGGTCAGCGTCTATCCAACTGGGAAGCTGAGACTCTAAAAGAGTCGCAAAAAATGTATGCAGCTATTGATGCATGGGCTTGTCTTAAAATATACAACAATCTCATCAAAAATGGCGCACCAGTAAACGATGAGTTATCAGATTAGTTTATCATCTCATATTCAATCACCAATCAATTTATAAAAACATGAATCAATATAAAAAAATAAAACTAAAACCCAAGAAGGAAGAATCTCTAAAACGTTTTCATCCTTGGGTGTTTTCAGGAGCTATCGCATCCTTGCCTGACAATATAGAAGAAGGTGAAGTTGTAGAGGTTTACGCTCACGACAACACTTTCCTTGGAGTAGGGCACTACCAGGTAGGCACTATTGCTATTCGCATTCTTTCTTTTCAAGAAAGGGAGATTGACATTAGTTTCTTCGAAGAGCGATTGCAAGAAGCATATCAATTGCGAGAAGCAATAAATCTTATTAGCACTGAAAACAACACTTATAGGCTTGTTCATGGAGAAGGTGATATGCTAGCGGGTCTTATTATTGATATTTATGGTGGTCTTGCTGTAGTGCAGGCTCACTCTGTTGGCATGCACCTGTCAAGACTTATGATTGCTGCTGCACTTAAAGCAGTATTAAACGATTCGTTATTACATATCTATTATAAATCGGAAAGCACGTTGCCTTTCAAAGCCCCCATCAATCCACAAGATTCATTTTTACTTGGCGGAGAAGCAGGTTTACACAAAGTAGCTCTTGAGAACAATTTGAAATTTCAGATTGATTGGGAGAAGGGGCAAAAGACAGGCTTTTTCATTGACCAACGTGAAAATAGAAGCTTGCTTGAGGCATACTCTAAAGGTCGATCTGTATTAAACATGTTTTGTTACACTGGTGGTTTTTCAGTTTATGCAATGCGTGGTGGAGCTAAAAGTGTTGTGGGTGTTGATAGTTCTGCAAAGGCAGTGATGATTGCCGATCAAAATATAAAACTAAACTTTGGCAATGATGAGCGTTATAGCAGCTCGTCCGACGATGCTTTTAAATACCTCAAAGAGATGCCAAACGATTTATATGATTTAATTATCCTAGATCCGCCAGCTTTTGCAAAGCACAGGGGTGCTGTAAGAAATGCACTACAAGGATATAAGAAATTGAATATAGCCGCTTTTGAGAAAGTGGCAAGGGGTGGCATAGTTTTCACCTTTTCGTGTTCGCAAGTAATTTCTCGTGAGCAGTTCCGCTTGGCAGTTTTTAGTGCTGCTGCCATATCAGGCAGAAGAGTGAAAATACTTCATCAACTTTCTCAACCTGCCGACCATCCTGTAAATATATATCACCCCGAGGGTGAATATCTAAAAGGATTGGTGCTACAAGTTTCTTGAAAGTTTTGTTAATAAAGATAGCTAATTGAACGAAAAAGAATCTTTTTGATTTAAAAAAGACTAAATCAGGCAACTTTGCTTGCAATATGTATGGTTGGTATTACAAAATCGCTTATATTTGCATCGTGTTTTTCATGGTATTAGATTTAAGGTTAACAATGGAGATTGGTTGTCGTGAGACAACCTTTCTTATTTTATAGCCCTTTGTAATAATTGTCTGTATCATTAGAAGTTTTCTTTCTTTCTCTCTTCACCCACCAATAACCCAATAACCCCCGTTGATTATCATAAAAATGGCATTTATCTCTCTGTTTCCATTTCGTTCGTCATAGATGCGCCATTTATGTCATTGTTTTCATTTCCACGGTGGTGTATTTGAAGTTTATCTCATTATTCTCATTTCCTCGAGCGTAGATTGTAGTTTCATCTCACCTTCGTAATTTCTACGGTGGTAGATTTGAGTTTTATGACATGGTTGGCGCATCTTGTACGGAAGATTTGAATTTCATACCATGATTGCAGAATCGTACACCGTATATTTGAATTTCATCTCATGATTGCCATTTTGTAGGCGTAGGATTTGATTTTTAACTCACAGAGGTGGCTTTTGCTTGATAAGTGCAATCTAAATTGCGCTAAATGTTTCAACTTGTAAGCTGCCTGTATAAAGGCGCAACCCGCAGTAATTTCCCACAACGACTGTTTTTTCATAAACACATTGTTTTGCTTGTCGTAGATTTTTATTGCTTCAATAAATATTTGTAGTAAATTTGTAGTATAAACTAAGTAAGATGAATCTACAAACTCCTGTAATATCTCCGAAAGCAAGTTTCGATATCACGCATCGTTCAACGATGCTATTGTTTGGTTCTTGTTTTTCTGAAAACATTGGATTAAAGTTGAGAGAAAATAAATTTCGGGTCAATGTTAATCCCTTTGGTGTATTGTACAACCCTTTTTCCATCTCCAGTGCAATAAATAGATTGTTGGATGGGCACGTGTTTGCTGATAAAGATTTTGTATATCACAACAATAGCTACCATAGTTTTATGCATCATGGGTCGTTTTCCAACGCCAATATCGATGATGCCCTCTCTAACATAAACAATGAGTTTGGCATAGCTTCTGCACAACTTGTAGCTGCTGATTTTCTCTTAATTACCTTTGGCACATCTTACGTCTTCCGATGGAAAGAGACAGGAGAGGTTGTTGGGAATTGTCATAAAATACCTGCCACTCAATTTGTAAGAGAGCGATTAACAATAGACGAGATTACGCATGTATGGCGCAAGCTTCTGGAACGAATGCTAGTTGCAAACCCCCATCTTAAAATACTATTTACGGTAAGTCCTATTCGTCATTTCAAAGATGGAGCTCACCAAAATCAACTGAGTAAATCGATATTGCATCTATCAATTGATCAATTGATGCAGCAATTCCCCGCTAATGCTTTTTACTTTCCTGCTTACGAAATTATGATGGATCAGTTGCGAGACTACAGGTTCTATACCGATGATATGTTGCATCCTTCACAATTGGCTCAAAATTATATTTGGAAAAGATTTGGCGCATCTTATTTTTCTAAAGAAACTCAAAGTATTATAGATGAGTGGCAACGTATTCATCAGTCATTATCACACAAGCCAAATAATACCGACTCTGAAGCCTATCAAAAGTTCCTTCATCGAACAATTGAGGATATAGAAGCGTTTCAACAGAAGCATTCGTTCATATCTTGTTTGAGCGAAAAACAATATCTAACACGTTTAATCCAAAACTTTAAATAGAACACAACTATTATGAAATATGATATTTCAGAAATCATAACTGCGCTTGGTATAAAACAAAAAAAAGATGTTCAAGGGTCATCAATTACAACTTTGCTCACAGATAGCAGAAAACTATCTAATCCTGAGGAGACTCTTTTTTTTGCACTCACTACAAAGTCGAATGATGGGCATAACTACATAAATGACTTGTATAAACAGGGTGTTCGCAACTTTGTTGTTTCGTCAAACTATGTAGTAAGCGATGCCTATACTGATGTTAATTTTCTAAATGTAAAGAGCCCTCTTGCTGCTTTGCAAAGACTTGTTACTTATCATCGTCGTAAATTTGATATCCCTGTAATAGGCATTACGGGTAGCAACGGAAAAACAGTAGTCAAAGAGTGGTTGTATCAGTTGCTTCATTGCGATTATAATATAGTTAGATCGCCACGTAGCTACAATTCTCAAACGGGAGTGCCACTATCTGTATGGCAGTTAAACGAGGCGGCTTCACTGGGTATATTTGAAGCAGGAATTTCTATGCCCGACGAAATGGAGTATCTAGAACCCATTATCCATCCTACTATTGGTGTTTTTACAAAGCTAGGCGAGGCTCATCAAGAAAACTTTGCATCGATGCAGCAGAAGTGCAACGAGAAGTTGGAATTGTTTATCAATAGCGAAGTGCTTATCTACAATGAAGACAATCGAATTTTATCTCGATGTGTAGAAAATATGGCACTCTCACACAAAACTTTTACATGGTCGCGGCAAAACAGGGACAGTCCTCTCTATATTTCCGATATACAAACGATGGTTGATAAAACAGTTATTCATTACTCCTTCTTAGGTTATGATACAGAATTGGAAATACCTTTTGTTGATGGAGCCTCAATAGAGAATGCAATATCTTCGCTTGCCACGTTGCTATATATGAGGGTGTTGCCCCAAGAGATTAAAGAGAGGATGGTTGCGTTGGAGCCTGTTGCAATGCGCCTAGATGTTAGAACGGGCAAGAACAATTGTATTCTTATCAATGACACCTACAATTCAGATTTCAACTCTATAAAAATTGCATTAGAGTTTCAGAATCAGCGAAAGATGGATAAACCATTGAAGAAAACACTCATCCTGTCGGATGTTTTACAATCGGGACTACTACCTAAAACCTTGTATAGAAAGGTAGCAGAGGTGGTAGCTCAAAACAACGTTGATAAAATCATCGGTGTTGGGCAAGATATATCTCAGTTCAGTTCATTTTTCCCCATGGAAAAACAGTTTTTTGCTACTACTGCCGAGTTCATTAAATCGCAGGTATGGAAGCAGTTTAAAGATGAATTGATATTGGTGAAAGGTGCCCGCAGTTTTCATTTCGAAAAGATTATCGAACTACTCGAAAAACGATTACACGAAACAGTGTTAGAGATTGATTTAGATGCATTGGTATATAATTTCAATTTTTATAAATCGAAAATAGGGCGTGATGTGAAACTCATCTCGATGGTCAAAGCCAATGGATATGGTGCTGGTGCTGCTGAAATTGCCAAAACATTGCAATATCACCGTTGTGGTTATCTAGCAGTTGCAGTTGCCTCTGAGGGTGTGGCTCTTAGAGAAGAAGGCATTACCATGCCTATTATTGTGCTTAACTCAGAAACTAATGGGTTTGAAGAGTTGTTCAATTCGGGTCTCGAGCCAGAAGTATATAACTTTCGTATTGTCGAGTCATTCATTAAAGATGCAAAGCGTCTGGGTGTTACAGATTACCCCATTCATATAAAGCTAGACACAGGAATGCACCGTCTTGGGTTTGTTGGTGACGAGATTCCTCAGCTTATCGATATATTACAAAAACAGAAAAGCCTTCGCATCGAATCTGTCTTTTCGCATCTGGCTGCAAGTGAGAGTTGGGTGTTTGACGAATATACAGCAAAGCAAATCGAAACTTTCGAAGAGCTGTCCACACATATACAGCAACAGTTCAATTATAAGATACATCGGCACATCTTAAACTCAGCTGGTATCGAACGTTTCCCCAATAGTCAGTTCGATATGGTGCGTTTGGGTATTGGGCTTTACGGTGTAAGCGCTAGTGGATTAAACGGTTTGCAAAATGTATGCACGCTTAAATCTACTATTCTACAGATAAAGACATTGAAGAGCAACGATAGTGTGGGGTATGGTCGCAAGGAGATGCTAGACCACGATGCTCGCATCGCCACCATTCGGATAGGTTATGCCGACGGTCTTAGTCGCCAATTTGGCAACCGCAAGGGCAAAGTGCTTATCAATGGGGCTTATGCCCCAATCATTGGCTCAGTGTGTATGGATCTTTGCATGGTTGATGTTACCAATATTAAAGCAGAAGAGGGCGATGAGGTAATTATTTTCGGACAAGATTTGTCAGTTGTTGAGTTAGCTGAATCAATTGGAACAATCCCTTACGAAATTCTCACATCTGTGTCACCACGGGTAAAAAGAATCTATGTGAAGGGATAGATGTAGCTTTGTATAATCTTAAAAGTTATTTTCAATCAGTCGTGAATTTATTCCTATGTTTTCCTTTTAGGCTGCATATTTAGTGTCTGCTAGAAAACTACCAATTTATGTTTCTTGCAAAGATTATTGTTAAAATTGAAAATAAACTTGCACACATTCAATTTATTATTTATTTTTGGAGTCTAATAACAAAAAAATGAACTTTTTACTTTCAAATACAAATTGGTGGCTAATCTTACAACTCAATCAGTCGTAAGGGAAGTCAGCTATATGCATATATAAAAGTAAAAAACATAAATCATATAAAAGCCTGTCGCACCTGCGATAGGCTTTTTTTATTTTAAAACATTCAAACAACAAAGATATTATGATTAGTTATTTAGTAAACAAAACAGGGTTTTACGGTAATTTTGGAGGAGCATACATTCCTGAAATTCTACATCGATGTGTGAGCGATTTGCAAAACGAGTATCTATCTATTATAGAGACACCTTCTTTCAAAAAAGATTTCGACCAATTGTTGCGTGACTATGTTGGTCGTCCTTCGCCTCTGTATTTATCTCGTTATTTATCCGATAAGCATCAATGTAAAATATATCTTAAACGAGAAGACCTCAATCATACAGGAGCTCATAAAATAAACAATACTATTGGACAGATTCTCATTGCACAACGAATGGGTAAGACTCGTATTATTGCAGAAACAGGAGCAGGGCAGCATGGTGTGGCAACAGCCACAGTGTGTGCATTGATGCAAATGGAGTGCATTGTTTATATGGGTAAAAAAGATGTTGAGCGCCAATCTGTTAATGTGCAAAAGATGAAGATGCTGGGTGCAACGGTCATACCTGTTACCTCTGGCAATATGACCCTCAAAGATGCTACCAATGAAGCAATTCGTGATTGGTGTACCAATCCTACAAATACCCACTATATAATAGGGTCAACTGTAGGTCCACATCCTTACCCAGATTTAGTTGCTCGATTGCAATCTGTTATCAGCGAAGAGATAAAGATTCAGTTGAAAGAAAAGGAGCAGCGCAATGCACCCGATTACTTAGTAGCATGTGTTGGAGGCGGTAGCAATGCCGCAGGTACAGTTTATCACTATTTAGACAATGATTTGGTAAAGATAATACTTGCCGAAGCAGGCGGAAAGGGTGTTGGTAGTGGTGAGTCGGCCGCAACCATTCAATTGGGTAGAATGGGAATTGTTCATGGTTGCAAAACCTTGCTAATGCAAGATGATGATGGTCAAATTGTAGAACCTTACTCTATTTCTGCTGGTTTAGACTATCCTGGTATTGGTCCCATGCATGCACACTTAGCCGAAACTAATCGTGCTACTGTATTGTCAGTTGACGACGACGAGGCACTACAAGCAGCATATGACTTGACACGAAACGAAGGTATTATCCCTGCATTAGAATCGGCACATGCCTTGGCTGTGCTTGATAAAGTGGACTTTAAAGAGACAGATATTGTGGTGGTAACTCTTTCGGGTCGGGGTGACAAAGACCTAACAACCTACTTTCAACACAAACAGTTTTAAAAATATTGTCAAAATGAAGTACAACTATACAACCCATACCAAGAAAGTTATTGGAGATTTGCACACTCCTGTAAGTTTATACTTAAAAGTAAGAGATCAATTTCCACAATCAGCTCTGCTAGAAAGTTCCGACTATCACTCTGCTGAGAACAGCACATCTTACATTGCAATTAGCCCCATTGCCTCCATCGATATCAATAGAGGAGAATGTGTTGAAAGCTTCCCCGATAACAGAAAAAACACAATCAACTTGTCGGCGTCTTTTTCCATTTCTGATGTGTTGAACCATTTTATTTCACGTTTTCAAATCGATGGTGACTCAGCTTCGCAGTGTGGTTTTTTTGGATACACTACATTCAACTGTGTGAAGTATTCTCACAATATTGCCATCAAAGAAAGCAAAGAAGGACGCAACGATGCGCCCGATCTAAGATATATTCTTTATAAATACCTACTGGTGTTCAACCATTTTAAAAATGAAATTACACTCATTGAGTTACTATCCGATGGTGAGGAAAGCGACCTTGCCTCCATTGAGGCGTTGATAAATGCTCGCAACTTTGCCTCCTACAACTTCTTTACAGAAGGAGAAGAGACTAGCACCATCACAGATGAGGAGTATAAACAATATGTGCGAACAGGTATTGAGCATTGTAATAGTGGAGATGTTTCTCAAATTGTGCTTTCACGCCGATTTGTTCAACGTTTTTCTGGCGACGACTTTAAAGTGTATCGTGCCTTGCGCTCCATCAATCCCTCTCCTTATCTTTTTTATTTCGATTTTGGAGGTTTCCGCATCTTTGGTTCATCGCCCGAGACGCATTGCAAAATCGAAAATCGAACTATTAGCATCGACCCCATTGCTGGAACAGCTATGCGTACAGGCAATATAAAAGAAGACAACGAGGCAACCAAGATGTTGCTGAAAGATCCAAAAGAAAATGCCGAGCATGATATGTTGGTAGATTTAGCCAAACAAGACTTGAAAGAGAGCACAGATAATATTACTATCGATTTTTATAAAGAGGCGCAATACTATTCACACGTTATTCATTTAGTATCACGAGTAAGTGGGAAATTGAAAAAAGAGAGCAACCCAATGCAAGCTTTCTTCGACACCTTCCCTGCTGGAACTCTCTCAGGTGCTCCAAAAGAACGTGCCATGCAGTTGATATCAGATATTGAAGAGCACAATCGGGGTGCCTATGGTGGGTGTATAGGTTTTATTGGAATTAATGGAGATGTAAATCAAGCCATCACCATACGCACTTTTGTGAGTCGCAACAATGAGTTGTGGTATCAAGCTGGTGCAGGTGTTGTAGCCATGAGCAATGATGAAAACGAACTGCAAGAAGTAAACAATAAACTGCGTGGATTGAAAAAAGCAATTGATTTGGCAAAAGAACTACACAATTTTTAGATGCAACAGATAGAGACAACTACTAACAACAACAAAACAACAGCAACAATGAAACATATTCTTATAAAACTTCTCGATTATCACTATCTCACCCGCAAGGAGTCACGTGATTTACTTACCGCAATTGTCAATGGTGAAGTACCCGAAACTCAACTTTCTGCCATTATCACCATTTTTCTGATGCGTAGCATATCGGTAGAAGAGGTGTTGGGATTTCGTGAATCGTTAATGGAGATGCGCACTCAAATCGATTTGTCGGACTATAAAGCTGTAGATATAGTAGGAACGGGTGGCGATGGAAAAAACACATTCAATATATCTACAACAGCAAGCTTTGTAGTTGCTGGAGCAGGCTACCCCGTAGTGAAGCATGGCAACTATGGAGCAACATCGGTTAGCGGTTCAAGCAATGCCATGGAGCAGCAAGGGGTTAGGTTCACAACCGATGAAGCTGTTTTGCGCAAAAGTCTAGACCAAGCAAACATTGCCTACCTGCATGCTCCTCTGTTTAGTCCAGCGCTAAAAGCGGTTGCCTCTACAAGAAAGAGTTTGGGTGTTCGCACATTTTTCAATGTGTTGGGTCCTTTGGTCAACCCTGTTGAACCTGAATATCAGCTGTTGGGGGTGTATAATTTGTCGTTATCACGATTGTACCGTTATATCTATCAAGCAAACAAAAAGAAATTCAGCATCGTACACAGTATGGATGGGTATGACGAAGTGTCGTTGACGGGCAACTTCAAAGTGGTTTCTAACTATGGAGAACACCTATATCATCCCGAAGATTTAGGCTTCGATATAATTAAAGAGTCAGCTATTTATGGAGGCACTACCATCAAAGAAGCTGTAGCAATATTCAATAATGTATTGAGTGGCACAGCCACCAAAGCCCAAGCCAATGTGGCAATGATAAATGCAGCTTTTGCCATTCAGTTGATAGAAGAGAACAAAACAATAGAGGAGTGCATTGATATAGCCAGAGAGTCTATTTATGCCAAAAAAGCTTTAAGGAGTTTCAATAAATTCATTGCAATAAACAGTAGATAAAATGAAAGATATATTAAGCGAAATAATAGCACACAAGCGACAAGAGGTTGATAAACAAAAAAAGTTGCTCCATATAAAAGAGATTGAAAAAAGAATTGAATCTCAATCTTTTGAGCCTTATTCACTGAGAGAGGCGTTGTTAAGCTCTCCACACGGTATCATAGCAGAGTTTAAACGTAAATCGCCTTCCAAATTATGGATTAATCAGCATGCCGATGCTTCTGTCATTCCATTAGAATATCAGACCAATGGCGCATCTGCAATATCAGTTCTTACAGATGAAACCTACTTTGGTGGCACTATCACCGATTTGGAGCAAACTATTGCCTCAACCTCTATCCCCGTGTTGCGAAAAGAGTTCATTGTGGATGAATATCAGATTTATGAATCTAAAATGCATGGTGCACATGCCATACTATTGATTGCTGCTGCACTTTCGCCCTATCAGTGTAAAGAGTTTACAAAAACTGCTATTGATTTAGGATTAGATGTGTTGTTGGAGCTTCACGACGAAACTGAAATTGATTACATTTCACCACTCAACAATATAATTGGGGTAAACAATCGCAATTTAGGTTCATTTGTAACCGATGTTTCAAAATCGCACCAAATGATAAATCAGCTACCCACAGAGGCTGTGCTGGTATCAGAAAGCGGCATCTCCGATGCAAATACAATTTACGAGTTGCGTCAAGTAGGCTATCGGGGTTTCTTGATTGGCGAAAACTTCATGAAAACCAAGCATCCAGGTCAAACACTTCAACAATTTATAAAAGATATTCATGAATAAAAACTCTTTAATTGTAAAAGTGTGCGGCATGCTCGATGAAGAAAACATGCGTGCTGTCGAGGCATTGGGTGCAGATTGGATGGGGTTTATATTTTACCCTCATTCTAAACGATATGTTGGCAGGCAACTTACCTATCTGCCACAACATGCCAAAAAGGTAGGGGTGTTTGTAAACGAAACTATTGAAACTATTTTACAGAAGGTCGAAGAGTATCGTTTAGATATTGTACAACTACATGGCGATGAGTCGCCACAGTTGTGTCAACAATTGCGCCAACACGACATTCAGGTAATGAAAGCTTTTGGCATCTCCAATCGATTGCCTACAGATATCATTGCTAAGTATGAAGGTGTTTGCCATTATTATTTATTTGATACACAAACAACCAATTATGGCGGTTCGGGCAAAAAGTATGATTGGAGCATTCTTCAAAAGTATCGGGGCAGTACTCCCTTCCTATTAAGTGGGGGTATTGGTCTTGACGATGTAGAAGCAATCAAAGCTTTCTCAAACCCAATGTGTATAGGTGTCGATATCAACAGCAAATTCGAGCTGTCGCCTGCAAACAAAGATATACAATCCATCCAACAATTTATAAAATCATTGAAACAATGAACAGAATAGACGAGCTTTTCAAAAAAGAAAAAAATGGGGTTTTATCGGTTTACTTCACTGCTGGTTTCCCAAATTTGGGCGATACAGTTCCCGTGATTCAATCACTTGAAAAAAATGGAGTAAAATTAATCGAAATTGGCATCCCTTTTAGCGACCCCATGGCAGATGGACCTGTCATTCAGTCGTCGGGTAGCAAAGCACTAAAAAATGGGATGAGTCTGAGGGTACTCTTCAATCAGCTTTCTGATATAAGAAAATCGGTGCAAATTCCTTTAGTATTGATGGGTTACCTCAATCCAATCATGCAATTTGGATTCGAGAATTTTTGTGCCGAAGCTAAACGATGCAAAATTGATGGCGTAATTATTCCCGACCTCCCTTTCGAAGATTACTTAAAGGAGTACAAACCGATTGCCGAAGCATACAATCTGCACATAATCATGTTGATAACTCCCGAAACAACAGAAGAGCGCATTCGTTTGATAGACCAACACACGAGTGGATTCATCTACATGGTATCTACAGCATCGGTTACAGGAGCTAAATCTTCTTTTGGCGATGACAATCTAGCCTATTTCCGTAGGGTGAATGCAATGAACCTGAAAAATCCACGTATGATTGGTTTCGGAATTTCAAATAAGTCAACCTTCGATGCTGCATGCAGTAATGCATCGGGCGCAATTATTGGCAGCAAGTTTGTTACATTGCTTGAGAGTGAAGGGAGTATTGATGCGGCAGTGGAGGGGTTGGTTGAAGCAATTGGGGGGGTAATGGTTAATGGTTAATTGTTAATGTGGTGTGTGGTGTGTGGTATGTGGTGTGGGGTATGTGGTGTGGGGTAATGGGTTATGGGGTAATTGTCAATTATTAATTGTTAATTATAAGTGGGTTAACTATGGGTAATAGGTTTAATATTTACTGTCATCTTGAATGCAATGAAAGATCCATTCAACTATTTTGCTAACCGCTCGTATTAATTTCACCACACTTCGGCTCCGCTCAGTGACCACACTTCGGCTCCGCTCAATGACCGCATTTTAATACCTATTGAGAGCTATCGATAATCCCGTAAGGGACCGCTACTGCCCCTCGTTTGCAACGAGGGGTCAATGGTATAGCGTTTGTAACGCAAT
>CAZUHZ010000014.1:0-22648 GCA_964620895.1 uncultured Dysgonomonadaceae bacterium
AAATTATATGGAGAGATTGTGTAAATACTTTTCATATTTAAGAATTAAATCTTATTTTTGCTTTATCACAATTGATATTGAGCTTTGGTTGTTGATATTTGCGCAATCTGCGTAACATTGTTTTTCCGACCTGATAATCAGCTTAAGGTCGAGAAGTTGTCAGTATGAGTAAGCTTTTAAAAGCTACATCTAAGTCTTATTTATTTTATTCTAAATCCAGATGAAACATAAACACCTCCTTTTCACATTATTTCTTTCAGCAGTGAGTCTGTTATCTGTCGCTCAGGTTGGTTACAAATTTAAAGAGGGATATATTATTAACAACCTACACGAAAGGATAGATTGTCTGATAAGAGATGTTGGCAACGAAGAATCTGCTGTTAATTTCGAGTATAAGTTGCTAGGTAGTAGGGATATTGAGAAAATTGAATTATCGAAAGTTCAAGCATTCGGCATCGAAAATGAGGTTAAATGTGTAAGAGCTCTTATATCTGTTGATTTTTCTCCAACTCGAATAGCTCATGTAAAGGATACTACAAGTCAGTGGGAAGAGGGGCATGCATTTCTGAAGGTGCTAGTTGAAGGAGACGCAGCTTCTTTATACTCACACTATGCTCATGGGCGATATTTTTTCTTTTATAGTTTAGGCGATTCTGATATATTGCCTTTAGTGTATAAAAAACAATACGTTGGGGTATCACTCAGCCAAGTAAATCAAATAATATACAACAACACTTACAAGGAACAGTTAGACGAACATTTTGTCTGCGATAATCTCAATAAAGCAGAGAATGTAGCTTACACCAAAAAAGATTTAGTTAATTATTTTGTAAGCTACCACATGTGCAAGAATCTGGATTATAAGGTGTTTAAGAGTGCTCAAACTAAAAGGGGTGTATTGTTGTTGAAGCCTAGTCTTAGTTTAAACAGAACCCAATTGGGAGTGCATTCTCTTATCGATGCTTCACCAATGGTTTACTTTACCAAGGAGAATAACGTAAGTTTTGGTGTAGAATTGGAGTATGTTTTTCCATTTAGCGATTATCAATGGAGTATATTTGGCGAAGCAAACTATCTTTCCTACAAAACTGATGAGATAACAGCTCAAGATAGAGTTAATCCTGATTTTACCAATGAATATGATATTAGTTATAAATCGGTAGAGTTTCCAGTGGGTTTTGCTTACTACGTTCACCTGAATCAAGATCATAGATTGTATTTAAAAGGTGCTTTTGTTCCGCATTTTATATTTTCAGATTCATACATTGGCTTTAATCCTGATGATAAAAAAGATTTTTCTTCATCATCTCGCTTTCTGTTTGGGGTGGGTTATAATTATCGCCGTTTAGCATTAGAATTTAGGTACTATACACCTCAAAACATTACTCAAAATATTTATAAACGGGGGTCAGACCTTACTCAGCTATCGTTAAAAATGTCGTATTCATTTCAACTTTTTGGCGACAAGGAGGTTAGGTGATGCAGTTCATTTTAGGTTTACAGAGTTAAACAAAAAAACCGCACCCTTTAATTAAAAAGAAAGCGGTTTACTAAAATATGATATATTACCCTTCTCTAACGAGAAGTGAAATGCTATCTATAAATTGTGCTCAGAAAGATACCTCTCAGCATCCATTGCTGCACGACAACCAGTTCCTGCCGATGTAACAGCCTGGCGATAGATTGAGTCGGCAACATCGCCTGCTGCATATACACCCTCGACAGATGTGAATGTAGTTGGGTGTTTGGTATGAATATAACCTTCTTTGTCCATATCTAATTGGCCTTCGAATATTTCTGTGTTGGGTGTATGACCAATAGCCAAAAAGAAACCATCAATTTTGATGTCAACTTTCTCTTCGTCTTCTTCACCCAATCTTTTCACTAAGTGTGCACCTTCTACACCATTGTCGCCAAATAAGCCTATTGTGTTGTGTTCAAACAAGATTTCAATCTTTGGGTTGTTCATCACACGATCTTGCATAATTTGAGAAGCCCTTAAGTAGTCTTTTCTCACAATCATATATACTTTCGATGCCAATCCTGATAGGTAGGTTGCCTCCTCGCAAGCGGTGTCTCCACCACCAACCACTGCAACTGTTTTGTTTCTGTAGAAGAAACCATCGCAAGTAGCGCATGCAGACACACCCATACCAGCATATTTTGTTTCGTCTTCTAAGCCTAAATATTTTGCAGTAGCTCCGGTGCTTATGATTACTGTGTCGGCTTCTACAACCTCGTCGTTGTCAATAGTGAGTTTTTTGGGACTAGTAGAAAAGTCAACTGCTGTTACTCTTCCTCTTATTACCTCAGTGCCATATCTTTCGGCTTGCTTTTTAAAATCTTCCATCATCTCTGTACCTGTTATCCCTTCGGGGTATCCCGGATAATTTTCAACTTCGGTGGTAGTAGTCAATTGACCACCTGGTTGCATTCCCTCGTACAATACTGGACTTAAATTGGCACGAGCGGCATAAATAGCAGCTGTGTAGCCTGCTGGTCCTGATCCAATGATCAGACATCTGGTTCTTTTTTTCATAAATTTTTGTATGTTTTTTTAAAGCTGTTTCGTAATGTTACGAAAGTGCTTTTCGTTTATTTTTTGCAAAGATACACCGAAAAGTTAAACTATAAAAGCAGTATAGTAATTATCAATGAGTAGGTTGATAGAGTTTATTGCCTTTCATTGTTTATAGCTTTGATAGTAGTGCGAGTTATCTTAAATCTATGATTTCAACTCCAGGGTGATTTTTTTTGTTGAATTGGAACAATTCGTCTGTAAACTTATTGTTGCTGTTGTAATCAGCAATGGTCAGCTTATTCTTGTTTCCATCTCTTGTTGTAAACTTCACCATCACCACACTATTAGTTTTGTTGTTGAGGGTAATGGTCAGGCTCTCGAAGTCTTGCGATTTGTTGATAGGAAACATCTCAATTTCGGTGGTTGCCTTTCCGTTGAAACTGCCCGCAACGGGTTTTTTCAAAACATAGTTGGTTTTGTACATATTGAGTAGTCCTAATGGGCTTATGCTGATCAACTCTTCGTCTGTTGGGCTACTTATATTCACTTCGTTGGCATCTTTGAGCAAAACCCATTGGGTTGTGCCATCGAACCATGTGGTGGTATAAGGCATATCTAATTTAAACTTGTTTCTTTTTACAAACGCAACTCCTTCTTGGGGTTCAAATGCTCCTCCCTCTGGACTGTCGGGCGAGAGGATGAAAGAGAGTTTCACCCCTTCTGATTGTTCGAATAGTTGGCTTGCTTTGTCTAGTATCGCTTTTGATTCGGCAGAACTCTGTGCATAAGATGCTACAGAGAGAAGCAGAATGGATAGCGAGAGTATTATTGAACGGATTGTTTTCATTGTCTTGATAGTTTATGTTGTAGTTGCCATTTGGACAGGAATGGGGGATGATGGTTTAAATTTCGTGGTGTTGTTGATGATGTCGTTATTATTATTGTAGTTGCAGTAGAAAAAAATTCATGAGTTTTCTCTACAATGAATTTTCTACTGCACGACACACCAATTGCAAATAGGCGTGAACGGTAATTTTCTTTTCGGTTAATTTTTCTACGCTGCCATCACCATCATTTATTATCCGTCCATTCAATCTAGCGTATTTAAAATCTTTTCCAATGAGTATTCATCAGCAATATACACATCGCGGGGTTTGCTGCCTTGTGCAGGTCCCACAATTCCAGTTGCCTCTAGCGAATCCATTATGCGTCCTGCTCTGTTGTATCCAATCGAAAACTTGCGTTGCATCAATGAGGTTGACCCTTGTTGATGAACCACAATGAGTCGTGCAGCTTCTTCAAACAGAACGTCTCTTTCATTTGCATCTATTGCTTCTGATGATTTTTCGCTTTCAACTGTATATTCGGGCAGTGCAAATGCAGATGAGTAACCTCTTTGTTTACCAATATACTGGGCTATTCCTTCCACTTCTGGAGTATCAACAAATGCACACTGTATGCGTATCAGATCGCTACCTTGCGAAAAGAGCATATCGCCACGTCCTATCAATTGGTTGGCGCCGCCCATATCCAATATGGTGCGCGAGTCGATATTAGATGTTACCCTGAATGCCATTCGTGCAGGGAAATTTGCTTTGATAGTACCAGTGATAATGTTGGTGGTGGGTCGTTGTGTTGCAATAACCATGTGCATGCCCACAGCACGTGCTTTTTGAGCAATGCGGGCAATGGGCATCTCTATCTCTTTGCCTGCTGTCATAATAAGGTCGCCATATTCATCAATCACCACTACAATATAGGGTAGGTATCTGTGTCCTTTGTTGGGGTTGAGGCGACGCTTCACAAACTTGTGGTTGTACTCTTTTATGTTTCTCACATGTGCTTTCATCAGTAATTCATACCTGTCGTCCATCTCTTTGGTGAGCGAGTTTAATGTTTGCGTTACTTGTGTTACATCTGTGATAATAGCTTTTTCCGAATCGGGGAGCTTAGCTAAATAATGTTTCTCGATAGTTGAGTATATATTAAACTCCACCATTTTTGGGTCAATCAACACCATCTTCATTTCCGATGGGTGTTTTTTGTAGAGTAATGATGTGATGATTGCATTCAGTCCAACTGACTTTCCTTGTCCTGTAGCTCCTGCTACTAAAAGGTGAGGCATTTTGCAAAGGTCGAACATGAAAATCTCGTTGGTGATGGTGCGACCCAATGCCACTGGTAAATCATAGTCGCACTCTATAAAACGCTTGGAGGCAATAACAGATTGCATCGAAACAATTTGCGGGTCTTTGTTGGGCACTTCAATGCCAATGGTTCCCTTGCCAGGCATGGGGGCAATAATGCGAATGCCCAAAGCCGAAAGGCTCAATGCAATATCGTCTTCAAGATTCCGAATGCGCGAAATGCGTACTCCCGCTTGGGGTATTATTTCGTAGAGAGTGAGGGTGGGACCCACAGTGGCTTTAATCGATGTTATCTCAACACCATAATTTCTGAGCGTGCTAATAATCCTGTCTTTGTTTTCGGTTTGCTCTTTCATGTCCACCTCTCTGTTGCCTACTTGATAGGTCTTGAGCAAATCCATAGATGGGAACGAAAACGAAGAGAGATCCTCCTTGGGGTCATAGTCTTCCAATACTTCCCCTGTCTCTTCATCAATTAGTTCCCCTTTATCTGTAACGACAGTAGTTGGCGATGTTGTCTTTCTCTCATCTTTCGAAATCATTTCCTCCTCTTTGGGAACAATCACTTCAAACCCATCACTCTCCTTTTCGGGGGTGCTAGTTTCAAGTGATGGTTTTCGTTCCAAGGTGGTTTTCTTGGTAAGCGTATCTTTTCCATTATCGACGCTTTCTTCATCGCTATCACTCTCTTTAGTGTGTTTCTTGAGTTTGATAAGGCTAAATATCTTACCCAGCTTGCTAGGTTTTTTTGTTCCTTCTGTTTCAAATGTTCTTTCAATTGTAAACTCTGTATCGCCTTCATCGCCTTCTTGTCCGTTGTTATTCATTCGTTGAATACCCTTGCTCAGAGTGTCCTGTATTTTAAACATCGACGATTTTTTGAAGAGTACAACTAGGATAATGGCAAAAAGAGTAATAAGTAATACTATTCCTGGCCAACCAATACTGCTTTCGAGGCGATTTTCTAAATAGTGTCCATGCTTGCCTCCCCATGTAATGAAACTTAGAGGGAACAGTTTGCTTATAAAAGCAATGGAGATTGATCCGAAAATGATTGTTAGTCCATTGAGGATAAAAAACTTGGATAGAGAACCCTCCCATACCTTCATCCACTTTATTCCTATTAGTAGTATAAACACAGGTATTAAGATGGAAAAGATGCCAAACCAATTGTTTATCATTGTTTCAGCAATGATTGCGCCACCAGCGCCTGTCCAGTTGTCAATGGTGATTGCTGGGTCTTTAACAATTTCTGTGTAGGTTTTATTTATTACTTTGCTCTGATCTGCCCCTCCAGTGAAGAGAAAGGAAATCATGCTGAGAAAAATAAACAAACCTATAAAAGCAACAATTACACCCACTAAGAATTGTGTGCGCTCGCTCTTAAGAAAATTGATAAATGCATTTTTCTTTGACTTGCTTTGGTTTGCAGTTTTACTTTTTCTTTTTATTCTCTTCTTTTTTGCCATGTTTGAAATGCTTCAATCTGTTTGGAGCATATATTTAATTCGCTGTTTATAATATTATTGTGCTATGTTATTACAAAAATAATAAAAAGTAAGTTAGTAAACGGCTTTTATCCATCCTTTTTAAAAAAACGAACAGATTCATCGCACAAAATGTATGCAATGAATCTGTTTTTTTTAGAGGTTTTATTAATAATAATAATTGGCTATAAAGGTTAGCTCTCTTTTTTGCTCACCAGAAAAATTCCACCAACTAAAGCAACAACTCCCAAAGCCAATTCAATATATCCTGTTTCTTTACCACCTTTGTCTTCGGCACTCAATTCTATGCCTAGCACTTCTACTGAGTTTGCACTCTTCTGTACTTGGTTGACACCCAAATACCCGAGAAATAGGGCAGCAACAATAAGTATTATTCCGATTATTTTTTTCATACTATTTTTTTATTGTGATTATTACTCTTTTAACCTACTTGTTATAACGCTCCTACCTGTTTTTTTGTTTTATTAAATACAAGTTTATATCTGGCACAAATCAACTATTCCGTTTTTTGCATCACCAGTTATGGTTGCATTGGTTGCTTTTATCTATGTTTACAAAAGTTGGCTAATATGTCGCTTTGTTAAACTAATTGACTTTTTTAATGCATTTAGTGTTTCAATTTAAAACAAATAAGTATCTTTGTGCGTCATTTTAATGTTTCACGTTTAAATTATTTCCTCTGCTTTATGAAAACATCCGAAGTTGTAAATCAAATAAAAAATCGTTTCCCCAACGAACCCGAATATTATCAAGCAATAGAAGAGGTATTGGAGTCAATAGAGGAAATCTACAATCAACACCCAGAGTTTGAAAGAGCCAATTTAATAGAACGTTTGGTTATTCCCGATAAAATAATCTCTTTTAGGGTAACATGGGTTGATGATAAAGGAAAAGTGCACACCAATATGGGCTATAGAGTGCAACACAACAATGCAATTGGACCCTACAAGGGTGGTATTCGTTTCCACTCATCAGTTTCACCTTCTATTCTTAAGTTCTTAGCTTTTGAACAAACATTTAAAAATGCGCTTACCACTCTACCAATGGGTGGGGGTAAAGGTGGGTCGGATTTCTCTCCTCGCGGAAGGTCAGATGGAGAGATTATGCGATTTTGTCAAGCTTTTGTAGAAGGCTTGTGGCGCAACATTGGACCCAATACTGATATTCCAGCCGGAGATATTGGAGTTGGCGGGCGAGAGGTTGCTTATATGTTTGGTAAATATAAAAAACTTGCAGAAGAGTTTACTGGTGCATTTACAGGAAAGGGTTTTGAATTTGGGGGTTCGCTTATTCGCCCCGAAGCAACGGGCTATGGAAATGTATATTTTCTGCTGGAAATGCTCAGGACTCAAGGCATAGATTTGAAAGGAAAAAAATGTCTTGTTTCAGGATCGGGAAATGTGGCGCAATATACGTGCGAAAAACTCATCGAACTGGGAGCTATACCCATGTCGTTGTCTGATTCGGATGGTTATATATATGATGAGGGTGGAATTACATCAGAGAAGTTAGCCTATATCAAAGAGTTGAAGAATTTATATAGAGGTCGCATAAAAGAATATGCCGAGGAGTATGGATGTAAGTATGTTGCTGGTGGCAGACCATGGATTGAAAAGGGCGATATAGCATTACCTTCGGCTACTCAAAACGAGATAAATGAAAGTGATGCGCAACATCTTATTTCTAACGGAATAATTGCTGTTTCGGAAGGAGCAAATATGCCTTGCACATCGGGGGCAATACACCTTTTTCAGAAAAATAAAATCATGTTTGCTCCGGGTAAAGCTGCAAATGCTGGAGGTGTTTCTGTTTCGGGATTAGAGATGACTCAAAATTCCGAAAGGTATAGTTGGTCGGCAGAGCAGGTTGATGAGAAGTTGAAATGGATTATGATCAATATTCATGAAAACTGTGTGAAGTATGGCACTGAGCAAGATGGATATATAAACTACGTGAAGGGAGCTAATATTGCAGGTTTTATGAAGGTTGCGAAAGCAATCATGGCTCAAGGGGTGCTTTAAAAACAGACTAAAATTTATTCTCGTGGAAATGGGTTACTCATCATCTTCTAATTTTCATTTCCACCATGGTGGATTTAGCTTTTATGTCCTTATTTTGATTTCCACGGCAGCAGATTTGTGTTTTATGCCATGGTTGCGGAACCCCCAACTGTGGATTTGAGTTTAACGCCATGTTTGCCGAATCATATACAGTGGATTTGACTTTTATGTTGTGATTGCAGCATCTTGTAAGGGGTATTTGAATTTCATGTCATAATTGTCGAATCTAATGCGGTAGATTTGGAATTCATGCCATGATTGCCATTTTGTAGGCGTAGGGTTTGATTTTTAACGCGTAAAAGGGGTTTTTGCTTAATAGTGAAATCAGGATTGAGGTAAATGGTCTGATTTGTAAGGGGTGTATAATCACCCTTGTTTTTCTGCAATAAGTTGAGGCTATAAAAGCAAAAAGCCCGCGAAATCACTTCGCAGACTTTTCTGTTAACACAATCTTCATGAAACAAACTACACTATCGAGTTGATTGCAGAATTATAATCTGGCTCTTCGGTAATTTCGGGAACCAGTTGGTTGTAAATAACTTTCCCCTCAGGGTTTACTATTACCACAGCACGTGCTGTTAATCCTTTCATTGGTCCATCTACTAAAAGAACACCATAGTCTTTTGTAAACTTATCATCTCTAAATACAGAAAGAGTAACTACATTTTCTATTCCTTCTGCACTACAGAAACGACTCGCTGCGAAAGGTAAATCTGCAGATATTCCTAAGACAACGGTATTGTCTAAAGAAACTGCCTCTTTATTAAACTTTCTTACTGATGCTGCGCATACTCCTGTGTCTAAGCTAGGAAAAATGTTTAATACTACATTCTTACCTTTATAGTCTGATAGTTTTACATCTTCTAAACTACTGTTTACCAATTTGAAATCAGGTGCCATCTCTCCAACTTTTGGAAGATTACCACTTGTATTTACTGGATTTCCTTTAAATGCTGTTTTAGCCATGTTTATTTATATATTAAATCTTTAATCGTTTGTTCATCTACTTAAACACAGTAACGATTTGATTGTTCAATAGTAGAGATTGTTTAACAGTTTCGTTAACTAATATGCTATCTCTAGGGAGTTTCCGCACCTTTCATCTACTGATTCCAAAAAGACGTGACAAATGAGAGTAGCAGTTATTTACGGACTATGCTGTGGTTTTTTTCAACTGCTTGTTCTCTTTGAATTCTCTTTTTAGATATTTCGCAGTATCTCCTTTCGAGTTCTTTATAACTTGTTCTGGTGTTCCTTTTGTCAATATCTTGCCCCCGGCTGCTCCACCCTCGGGTCCTAAGTCGATTATATGGTCGGCACATTTGATGATATCTATGTTGTGCTCAATAATAATTACTGTGTTGCCTCTGTCCACTATTTTGTTGATCACTTTTAGCAACACCCTGATATCTTCAAAGTGTAAGCCTGTTGTTGGCTCGTCTAGCACATAGAGGGTTTTTCCAGTGTCGCGTTTTGCCAATTCGGCAGCCAGTTTAATTCGCTGCGATTCACCTCCCGAAAGGGTGGTGGACGATTGTCCCAAACGGATATATCCTAAACCTACCTCTTGCAACATCTTTATCTTAATCAATATAGATGGAACATTTTCAAAAAAGTCCACTGCTGCATTAATGGTCATATTAAGCACATCAGATATTGATTTTCCTTTGAAACGAACCTCTAGTGTTTCCCTGTTGTATCGCTTCCCAGCGCAAGTTTCGCATGGAACCATTACATCGGGCAGGAAATTCATCTCAATAGTCTTGTGACCGTTGCCACCACAAGTTTCGCAACGTCCACCTTTTACGTTGAATGAGAATCGACCAGGTTTGTATCCACGTATCTTAGCTTCGGGCATTCCTGCAAACAGATTGCGAATCTCTGTAAACACTCCAGTGTAGGTGGCAGGGTTAGACCTTGGTGTTCGTCCAATTGGCGATTGGTCAACACTGATAATCTTGTCAATGTTGTCTATCCCTTCTATTGATTTGAAAGGGAGAGGTTCTTTGTTCGATTTGTAGAAGTGCTGACTTAGTATAGGTTGCAGCGTTCCATTGAGGAGGGTTGACTTGCCGCTGCCCGAAACCCCTGTTACGCAGATAAAAGTTCCTAAAGGAAACTTGGCAGAAATGTTTTTAAGATTGTTGCCTGTTGCACCTTTTAGCTCTATAAACTTGCCATTGCCCTTGCGCCTCTCTTCGGGAATTTTTATTTCTAGGCTACCATTCAAATAGTTGGATGTGAGTGTGTTTTGGGTCAACATCTCTTGGGGAGTCCCCTCAAATACTACTTCACCACCTTTGCGTCCAGCAAATGGTCCTAAATCCACAATATAGTCAGAGGCAAGCATCATATCTTTGTCGTGCTCCACCACTATAATAGAGTTGCCTGTGTCGCGCAGTTTTTTCAACGAGTTTATCAATCGGTCATTATCCCGCTGATGCAATCCAATGCTTGGCTCATCTAGTATGTATAGCACGTTTACTAATTGAGAACCAATTTGAGTTGCCAATCTTATCCGTTGGCTTTCGCCACCCGAAAGCGACGCCGAAGGGCGCGAAAGTGAGAGATACCCCAGCCCCACATCTAGCAAGAAGCTCAAGCGGGTAAGAATCTCTTTTTTTATCTCATCTATAATTAAGAGCTGCTTGCCTGTTACATCATCAGACAAGTTCATCATCCAATCGTATAGGTCCACAATATCTTTTTGTGTTAAATCGGCTATATTTTGGTCTTTCACTTTAAAGTGGAGAGCCTCTTTGTTTAGTCGTTGACCATTACATTCAGGGCACTCCATTTTAGTGATAAACTGTGCCGCCCATTTCTGTGCTGCCGACGATGCTTCGTCTTCTTGTTGCATGTCGATGTATTTCAAAACCCCTTCGAAAGCAACTAGGTAATTGGAATTGCCTAATGAGTGGTTTTTTATTTTTAGTCGTTCAGTTGTGCCGTGCAAAATTTGATTGATAGCCTCTTCTGGAATATCTTCAATGGGTGTTTTAAGTGTAGCTCCATGTTTTTCGCAAATGGCAGTTATTTGCCAAAAGAGCAAATTGCTCTTCTCTTTTCCCAACGGTGCAATACCGCCGTCTGCAATGCTCAATTTGGGGTTTGGAAAAACCTTATCAACATCAATTTGATCAACCGTCCCCAGTCCATTGCACTTCATGCAAGCACCTTGTGGCGAGTTGAACGAAAAGTTGTGAGGCGCAGGCTCGCTGTACGATAGTCCCGATGTAGGACACATAAGAGTCTTGCTATAATGGCGTACTTCGTCTGTCTCCAATTCTTGAATAAGAATAAGTCCATTGCCCATTTTCATAGCTATTTGCACGCTCTTCTTTAGCTTGTTTGCAAACTTATTAGATACAGCCAGTTTGTCTATAAGCACCTCTATACTATGGTTTTTGTATCTATCCACCCTCATGCCAGGCAGTATTTCTCTTATCTCTCCATCTACTCTTACGTTGAGGTAGCCTTTTTTTCGTATCTGCTCAAAAAGTTCTTGATAGTGTCCTTTTCTGTTTCTCACTACAGGCGCCAATATGTATATCTTTTTACCTATATAGTTTGATAAGATAAGCTCCAGAATTTGCTCTTCATTATACTTTATCATCTTCTCGCCAGTTTTATACGAGTAGGCATCGCCTGCTCTGGCAAATAGCAATCGGAGAAAATCGTAAATCTCTGTTGTTGTTCCCACAGTAGAGCGTGGGTTCTTGTTGGTGGTTTTTTGTTCAATAGATATTACGGGGCTCAATCCTGTAATCTTGTCCACATCGGGGCGTTCCATTTTGCCAAGAAACCCTCGCGCATAAGCTGAGAAAGTTTCAATATACCGACGCTGACCTTCGGCAAACAGTGTGTCGAAAGCCAATGACGATTTCCCGCTACCACTCAATCCTGTAACAACAGTAAGTGTGTTGCGAGGTATTTCAACATCTATATTTTTTAAGTTGTGTACACGTGCACCGTACACATTTATTAGTTCTTTGTCTGAAATCATAGTTTAATGTAACATTACAATGAGGGTAATTGTTTAACTCTTTACCTCTTTATTTTATAAGAAGAATAGGAGTAGTAAGTTAGAATTGGGTTTTATAGTTGAGGTTAGTCTGGAAACACTCAAATGCTAATAGTTAGTTGCTTTCAACCCCTCTATCTCTAAAGGGAAATGCTTAATTGTCAGCATTTGGAATGAAAAGCAGGAGGTTGACTTTTTAGAGCACACTCATAAGTTAGCTTATAAAACTCGCATATTAATTATATGTTTAGTCTTATTTGTGCTGTTATTCAGTAACCCAATGTTTACTGTGAACTTTCACAGGCTTATCTTTTTTGTAGTAAAGACTTTCTTGTGTTGGAATTTGAAGTGTGTAGCTATTCCCGCTTTTAACAGTGAGTGATCTATCTCTCAGCCACGAGTTGAAATCTTTCAGCTGTGCATAAGTCACACCTTGTTGTTTGGCAAATGTTGCCAAGTTGGGTATTGAGCTAGTCACTTCCACCTCTTTAAAAACCATTGGTTTGAACAGTTGGTGAGGTTTGATAACGAAGCCATATTGAGGAGGATTCTCGAAAACAAGCTTTATGGCAAGCATTCTGTAGAAATAGCGAGTTGTCTCTTCCACCAACCAAAGATCGAGTGCATCAGTAGCTTGCTGATTGCTCAATTCGCGCGTGATTCTTCCTTGTCCACCATTGTAAGACATAGCAGCTGCACTCCACGAGTTGTATTTCCTGTATGCATCTCTAAGGTATTTGCATGCTGCAACTGTCGATTTTTCAACATGATAGCGTTCGTCCACCTCATTGCTTACTTCTAAACCAAATTGCTTTGCAGTAGCAGGCATAAATTGCCACAACCCGGCTGCTCTTGCAGGAGAAACAGCACGCGGATTCATATTGCTTTCAATTACCGCAAGATATTTTATGTCGTCAGGAATGCCATGTTCTTTCAATATCGGTTCGATGATGGGGAAAAAGCGGTTTGCATTTTTTATGAGCAATAGTGTAGTTGAATGGAAATAAGTAAAGCTGTTTAACTCTCTGTCCAATCTTTCATGTTTATCGTATCTATCGAAAACATACGTTTCGCCAGCAAACATCATTTTCTCTGGAATATCCACATTGGCAGTCATCGACATCACTTTGGGGCGTTGCTGCTGTGTGTCCTCTGCATTGCTGCTCGATATAAAAACGATAGCACCTACTATGAGTGTCACTATTAAGGATATAAATAAGATTTGTTTTTTCATTATTTGTCTGTTCTGTACTTTCATAATTAGTTCAAATATAGTGCTTATTTGCTGAATTGGGAAGCACATTAACAGAGATTAATCATGCTTGCTTTTACTGTTTTTATTATCTTTGATATAAATGTTTCAAATCTATTGCGTTGAAAATATTAGATTTTTTTACAACAACTTACCGTAATTGAAAGAATTACCACGTATATTTGTTTTGCTAAACAAAAACTCTTTCCGAAATGTATAGTACACACGATGTAAACGAATTCAGGTTTCGCGACACACCCTTTGTTCAACTCATGAACAAGCGTATCTACAATGTTCTTATCATTGCCTCTCAATACGATATGTTTATTTTGGAAGATGATGGGCGAGTAGATGAACAGATATTCAATGAGTACACTTCTCTAAGTTTACGCTACCCTCCACGTTTTACACAGGTTATAGATATGGAGGAGGCAATGTTTCAATTAAAAACGAATAGGTTTGAGCTTGTTGTGTGTATGCCCAATGTTGACAACAATGATTTTTTTGATTTGGCAAAACGCATCAAGCACAAATATCCGCTCATACCTGTTGTTATGCTCACTCCTTTCTCGAAAACTGTTAGTAAACTGCTCGAAAAAGAGGATTTAAGTGGGGTTGATTATCTCTTTAGTTGGTTGGGCAATTCCGATTTGCTGTTAGCAATAATAAAGCTAGTAGAGGATAAGATGAATGCTGACGATGATGTGAAGACTGTGGGTGTGCAAACCATTCTTCTGGTCGAGAACTCAGTGCGTTTCTACTCATCAGCCCTACCCATACTTTTTAAATATGTGTTAAGCGAATCAAAAGAGTTTTCTAAAGAAGCCCTCAACGACCACTCCCGTATGATGCGTATGCGTGGGCGTCCAAAGATTCTGTTGGCTCGCGATTACGAAGAGGCAGTGGGTCTTTATGAGAGATATGGCAATAATATGCTTGGCATTCTTAGCGATGTTAGTTTCAATCGCAACGGGGTGAAGGATAAATTGGCAGGTATAAAGTTTGTCAACTGGGTAAGAGAATTTGATAAGACACTCCCTGTTGTAATCACTTCAGCAGAAGTTTCTAATTCTGAGGAGGCTAAGAAGCTTGGTGCACAATTTGTTGACAAAAACTCACAAACTTTTCCGCAAGATGTGATAAAGGCAGTAAAAGAAAACTTTGGTTTTGGTGATTTTATTATTCTTGACCCATCTACCCAAAAAGTGCTTTATCGCATCAGGAATCTAAAAGAACTTCAAAACACAATACTCAATATACCCGATAAAGCGTTGCACTATCATCTTTCACTCAGCCATTTTTCGCGGTTTTTCTATTCGCGTGCTATGTTTCCAGTAGCTGAAATGTTGCATAAGATTGATGTTGCCGATTATAAAGATATGAACGAGGCACGCCAATTAATACATGAGGCTATTGTGCAATATCGAAAAATGAAAAATATGGGAGTGGTTGCCATATTCGAGAAGGAAAGATTCGATAAGTACTCCTACTTTGCACGTATTGGTGATGGTTCGATGGGTGGAAAAGGAAGAGGTTTGGCATTTATGGGATACATAGCCAAGAAGCACAAAGAGTTGAACAAATATCAAAATTTCAATATAACAATACCTAAGACCGTTGTGCTTTGTACCGATATATTCGATGAGTTTATGGAAGAGAATAAGCTCTATCCTTTGGCGCTATCTGATATTTCAGATGAGGATATCTTGAAGCACTTTTTAGCTGCTAAGCTACCCGAAAGACTGATAGCTGACTTCCTTGTGTTTTTTGAAGTTGTAAGCAATCCTATAGCTATACGCTCTTCTAGTATGTTGGAAGATTCGCACTATCAGCCCTTTGCAGGTATATTCTCAACATACATGATACCTTACGTCGAAGATAAGCTTGAAATGACACGCATGTTGAGTGATGCCATTAAGGCGGTTTATGCTTCCGTGTTTTATGCAGACAGTAAGTCGTATATGGCTGCTACGCAGAATTCGGCTGGTGAAGAAAAGATGGCTGTTGTGTTACAAGAGGTGGCAGGCTCTCGCCACAACAATCATTTCTATCCAACTATTTCGGGTGTAGCCCGTAGTATCAACTACTATCCCTTGGGCGACGAACTGGGCAAAGATGGAGTTGTACAAATGGGTTTGGGGCTGGGCAAGTATATTGTAGAGGGCAATCAAGGACTGCGTTTTTGCCCAGTATATCCCAAGAAAATACTGCAACTATCAACTGTTGATAGTGCCTTGAAAGATACTCAAACACGCTATTTTGCTTTGAGCATGAATCCTGTTAAACAAGACTTTTCGGTGGACGATTCCTTCAACTTGGTAAAGCTTGGTTTAAATGATGCTGAAGCAGATGGCACGTTGCGTTTCATATCTTCTACTTACGACCCTAACGATATGATTATTCGCGATGGATATTATCCTGGTGGTAGAAAAATAATCTCTTTTGTGCATCTTCTCCAGCACAATATGTTGCCATTGGCAGAGATGTTGGATAGGGTGCTCAAAATATCTCGTGCCGAGATGGGGCGTGAGGTAGAAATAGAATTTGCCGTAAATCTTAAAGATTTGCAGCAAGCAACTTTCTATCTGTTGCAAATACGCCCCATAGTTGATGCTAAGGAGGTGATGAATGAGGACTTGACACTTATCGACCCAATCGACTCTATTCTGTATTCATCCAATGTTCTTGGGCATGGTTCTATCAATACTATCAAAGATGTTGTGTATGTGAAAACTGATGGGTTCACTGCATCAAACAACACCCTTGTTGCACGAGAAATTGAAGAGCTGAACAAGCGTTTTGCTGAAAATGATGATAACTATGTGTTGGTAGGTCCTGGTAGGTGGGGCTCTTCCGACCCCTGGCTGGGTGTTCCTGTCAAATGGGCACATATTTCGCAAGCTCGTATAATATGTGAAGTCTCGTTAGATAAATATCGGATAGATCCAAGTCAAGGTTCTCACTTTTTTCAAAACCTAACATCGTTGGGTGTAGGCTATTTCACGGTAAACCCTTTTTTAGAAGAGGGAGGGTTTTTCAATCAATCTTTTTTAGACGAGCAACCAGCTCTATACGAAACAGAGTACATTCGCCACATACGCTTTGAGCGTCCTTTTGCAATAAAGATAAATGGAAAGAAGAAAACGGGGGTGGTGATGAAGCCTTCATTAATTGAAAAATGAAAAGTGAAAATTGAAAACGGTGGAAGTTTCTGGTAATTTTCGATTACATCAAAATATGGGTTCCTGCACTTGCGCCAATTTGTTTGTAATGGGTCTGCTTGCCCCACAAAATCATTCGTTATTCCATTAGGAGGTGTGTTGTGTGTGTAAAAGAAAAAACAATGCACTCATTAGAAATATCCGCAAACACAACATCGCACTCGCAACATACACTAGGTCTCTGAGACTGTCGAATTCCTGCAAAAAACGTTAACTATTTAATAAAAGATTAAAAGCTTTAGGTGTTAATATAAAATAGTTTACCTTTGTACAGTTGTTTAAGCAACTATATTAAAACAAACAAATAAAAAGAGGGGTTTGAAATTGCAAGTTAAAGAGCGAGAGGTTTTTAGCATACTTACTGGTAAGATATCATCTACAATTAATAGAGCATTATTGAGGGCTTTCGCACAAGCGGGTCTTCATATAACTACTGAGCAGTGGTCGGTGTTGGCATGTTTGTGGAATGAGGATAAAGTTACCCAGCGTGAGTTGTGCGATTTGACTAGTAAAGACAAGACTAGTATGACCCGTTTGATTGACAACTTAGAGCGAAACAAGATTGTTGTTCGTGTCTCTCATCCAACTGATAGGAGAGTCAATATGATTCACCTCACAAAATATGGCGCTAGCTTGCACGAGAAGGTTTCTGATGTTGTGCAACGTGTTGTTGATAAGTCTCTTACGGGTGTCTCTGAAGAAGAGGTGAATGTTGGTCGTACTCTCCTAAATAAGGTTATCAACAACTTGGAATCTTAAAACAACACTTCCCCAAGAATATATTTTAAAACATAACTGATTGCATATGCAACTGTTGTTATATTAATTTAAATGAAATGAGAAAATTATTTTTACACATTACATTATTATTAGCTGTCCCAATGGCGGCTCAAACGGTATATAATGTAGAAGATTGCAGAAAAATGGCTTTGGAGCATAACGCCTCTATCAAAATTGCAAAAAAGAATGTAGAAGCAGCTCGTAGTATGAAGAAAGCGGCATTTACTCACTTCTTGCCCGACTTTTCAGCTACGGGTGCCTATGCATGGAATCAGAAAAACATGTCGCTGTTGCCTCATGACTTAATGTTGCCAGTGGGTGTAAAACAACCCGATGGAAGTTTAGGTATAGGTGTTGGACCTGGTTCAACGCCATCGCCCAATGCCGATGGAACATTCAGCTTTGAAGATGCTGCCATCAGCAATAATTTTACACTAGTCGATGGTCAACCCGTTCCACTCAATGCCAATGGTCAACCTTTCGACCCAAGCACCAACCCAGGCGACTTGCAATGGAAAAACCATGCTATTTTTCCAAAACAAATCTTTGAGATGGATGTGCGCAATGTGTTTGTTGGAGGTATCAACTTTCTGCAACCTATTTTTATGGGAGGTAAGATAAAACAAATGTATTCCATTGCTGGCTATGGCGAAAAAATAGCCGAAGCACGTTCGCAAGATGCTATAACCGATTTGCTTTTAGAGGTCGATGAGTCATATTGGCGTGTAGTGTCGTTGGAAAACAAGGTGAAACTTGCACACGAATTAAAAAATGTGGTCTCGAAACTCGATACCAATATTACTGCTCTCTTTGATGAGGGAATGGCTACAAAAGCCGATGTGCTAAAAGTGAAGGTGAAGATGAACGAAGCCGACCTTTCGATAATAAAAGCCGAGAACGGACTTAGTCTATCGCGCATGGCACTCAATCAAGTTTGCGGATTGCCTCTTGACGAGCAAATTAATCTTGAAGATGCAGACTTGGATAGAAACCCCGACTTGGTGCAAGTGATTCCCACACAAGAAGCTTTGGACAAACGTCCCGAGATACAGATGTTGACACAAGTAGCCAATATTGCCAAAGCCAAAGAGAAGGTGATGTTTGCAGAGCTCTTGCCCACTGTGGCACTTACTGGTGGCTATGTGGTTACCAATCCAAGCTCGTTCAACGGATTTGACAACAAATTTGGCGGCATGTTCAATTTTGGAGTAGTAGCCAAAGTGCCTTTGTTTCACTTCGGTGAGCGCATACACACTCTTAATGCTTCGCGTGCTAGCAAAGTAGTAGCCGCATTGGAGCTGGAAGATGCAAAAGAGAAAATAGAACTGCAGATTAATCAATCTGTGCATCAAACAAACGAAAGTTTGAAAAAACAGATGCAAACTCAAAAGAATGTAGAGAGTGCCGAAGAGAACTTGATGTATGCCAACGAAGGTTTCAACGAGGGGGTAATTACAGCTAGCGATGTGCTGATGGCACAAACAGCATGGCTCTCTGCCAAGTCTGAGAATATAGATGCCACAATAGATGTGAAGTTGCATAACTTGTACTTACAGAAATCTTTGGGCACACTAGCTCCACCCCTATTACAAAACAATAAATAGATATAAAACTAAAATAGATATTTTTTTATGAAACAAAAAAATGAAAGCAGCCGTAACTTACAGGTAGCACTTATTGGATTGATTGCCGTTGTGGTTATCGTTTTTATAATTGGTTGGTATGTATATGAGCCAGTACCAGTTGTTATTCAGGGCTCTGCCGAGGTAAACGAAGTGCGTGTTTCGGGCAAAGTGCCTGGACGTATCCTTCATCTCTATGCCCAAGAGGGGCAAAAAGTGAATAAGGGCGACACATTGGTAATGATAGACAGCCCCGAAGTGAGAGCCAAGTTGGCACAAGCCAATGCAGCTAAATCTGCCGCCATGGCACAACAGCAGAAAGCCCATAAAGGAGTACGTTCGGAAACTATAGAAGGTGCCTACGAGATGTGGCAAAAAGCAGAGATAGGTGTCGATATAGCCAAGAAATCTTTCGACAGAGTAGAGCGTTTGTTCCAAAAAGGAGTGATAACAGCTCAGAAGCATGACGAAGTAGAGGCACAATACAATGCTGCCGTTGCCACAGCCGCTGCTGCCAAGTCGCAATACAATATGGCAATGAATGGTGCAGAGTTGGAAGATAAACTGTCTTCAAAAGCACTTGTAGATCAAGCCAAAGGTGCAATAGCCGAAGTAGAAGCTTTTTTGGCAGAAACCATTCTTGTTTCACCTATCTCGGGAGAAGTTTCTGAGGTCTTTCCTGCATCAGGTGAGTTGGTGGCTACTGGATCGCCCATCATGAATATTGTAGATATGAACGATATTTGGTTTTCGTTTAATGTGAGAGAAGACCTTTTGGAAGATATGAAAATGGGTAGCGAAATAGAGGTAACTATCCCAGCACTGAATGAGAAAGTAACCCTCGAAATTACCTACATAAAAGCTTTAGCATCGTATGCTACTTGGAAAGCCACAAAAGCTTCTGGACAATTCGATGCCAAAACATTTGAGGTGCGCGCTACACCCACAACTCCTATAAAAGATTTGCGTCCTGGCATGTCAGCCATTATGGAAAAAGTAATAAAATAACAGATGCCCAAAAATATCTATAGAAACACAAGAGCCGTTATTCTTAGAGAATGGAAAAGAATGCTGAGCAGACCCATCTATCTCTTTTCGTCGGCTTTTGTAATGATTTTTTGTTATATATTCTTTCTCACTTTCTTTAGCGAGGGGCTGCCTCGCTCTATGCCTATTGGTGTGGTTGATATGGATCAATCGTATGTGTCGCGCACATTTGTCAGAAACATAGATGCAGTTCCTCAAGTATCTATTGTGAAACAATATGTGGACTATAGCGAAGCACGCGACGCCATGCAGCGAGGTGAGATATATGCGTTTTTTCAGATAAACAAAGATTTCGAGAGAGAGTTGATGTCACAACAGCAACCAGAGTTTAATTTTTATGTAAATGAGGCATATATTGTTGCGGGTTCATTAACTTACAAAGAGTTGATATATATAAGCAATATGGGGGCTGCCTATGTGCAGAAGAAGATGCTTGAGCTACGAGGCGAAAAGGTGGAAGAGAGTGAGATATTGGCAGTTGTGCAGCCCATCTCCAACGACTCTCATATGATAGCCAACCCTTATGCCAACTATGGTGTGTATCTGCTCAATATGCTACTGCCAGGCATTATGCAAATGTTGATATTGCTCATGACTGTCTTTACCATAGGATTTGAGATGAAAGTAAACAGTACGCCCGAATTGATGCGTGCTGCCAACAACTCTATGATTGCTGCACTATTAGGCAAGTTGTTGCCTTACACCCTTCTGTTCTCAATATTAGGAGTGGGGGGCAATTTGGTATTATACAAATATATGCACTTCCCCATGAATGGAAGTTTTGTATGGTTCTCATTCGCCACCATACTTTTTGTAATGGCTTATCAGGCAATTGGTGTGCTGTTTATTGGGCTGTTGCCCTCTTTGCGCGAAGCATTGAGCCTAGTGGCTGTTTATGCCATATTGGGAGTCAGCTTCACAGGGTTTACATTTCCTATTGAGGCAATGCCACGTGGGGTGCAAGTCTTTCAACACCTTTTCCCCATTCGCTACTATTTCAAAATATATACGGCAGAGGCACTCAATGGTGCCCCCATCCGCTATTCTATTATCTATTTTGCACTAATAGCTGCATTCATACTGTTGCCCTTTATCATATACAAACGATTGAGGAAAGCAGTTATGCAACCAAGCAATCCTGCAAAATAATCAAGCTATAAGTAAACTATGAGTCATTCTAAGCAATCTAAAATAAAGTTCAGACACCTGCGGAATATTGTGACCGTTTTGGTGGAAGAGTACAAGCGTCTGTTTAAAGACTCTGGGGTAATGTTGATTTTCCTTGGCGCAGCATTTCTCTATCCACTTCTTTATAGCTATGTCTATTACAACGAGACAATTCGCGATATGCCCATTGCTATTGTAGATCAGTCAAACACTGTACGCTCGCACGATTTCATCAAAAGTATCGATGCCACACCCGATTTGCAAGTGACACACACCTACAACAACTTGGAAGAGGTGAAAGACCCTTTCTACAAAGGGCATATACGAGGAGTTATCTTTATACCTGCCGATTTTAGCGAGAAAATAAATAACAAGCAACAAGCCACCATATCTACTTATCACGATATGAGTAGCTTCTTGTATTATAGAACCATGGCACTGGGTGTCAATTTTGCTATGTTGGATCAGAACGACCAGATAAAGATAGAGCGACTCAACTCTATGGGCAAGGTGGGGCGTGAAGCCGAAATAGCTGCCACCCCTTTCACCTACAAAGATGTAATTTTGTACAACGAAGGTATGGGCTATGGTAGTTTTTTGATTCCTGCACTGCTTATATTGGTTATCCATCAAACATTGTTTTTTGGCGTAGGCATGATTACTGGTACGGCACGCGAGGAGGATACTTTTTATCAACTCATTCCCCCCAATAGCGGGAGGTCTGTTTTTCATGTAGTTGTGGGCAAAGCCCTCTGCTTCTTTTCGTGGTACTTGGTGGTGTCGGTATATGTGTTGGGCTTCATACCCAAACTGTTCAATCAGCCACACATTGGCAATCCCATCGATATTGCCATAATGATAGTACCATTCCTATTGGCAGCTATCTTTTTTTCGATGACACTGTCTGTTTTTATTCGCAATCGCGAAACAGGGTTTGTGGTGTTTCTTTTCACCTCGCTCATTCTGCTGTTTCTATCGGGCACATCGTGGCCACGTAGTAGTATGGGGCAGTTTTGGGTCAATTTTAGTTACCTGTTTCCCTCTACTTTTGGTATCAATGGCTATGTAAAGATAAATAGCATGGGAGCAAATATCTCGCAAGTATCGCAAGAGTATATTGGACTCTGGGTTCAAGCTGGGGTCTATTTTATTACTACAATGGTGGTGTATAAGTGGCATATTTGGAGTAGTACGAAGAGGAATGGGTAGGTGTGTGGTGTGTGGTATGAGGTATGGGGTGTGGGGTCTGTGTGGTATGTGGTATGAGTTGTGAGGTATGAGGTGTGGTAATTTTCAATT
>CAZUHZ010000015.1:0-22280 GCA_964620895.1 uncultured Dysgonomonadaceae bacterium
TGAACACAAAAAACCCTCATAAGAACATATCTTACAAGGGTTTCGACTAATAGTGTTGAGGTACCTGGCGGATTCGAACCGCCGTACACGGTTTTGCAGACCGTTGCCTAGCCACTCGGCCAAGGTACCGGTGCTTTTGTAAAGCGGTTGCAAATATACTATTATTTTTAGATTAAAAAAAATATAGCTGATTTTATTGTTTTAAAAGGATGCGATATACTTGTTGTTTAGAAATCCTTTAAGAAAACAGTAGCCTGAAAGCCTCTTCCACTTTGCGTACTGTTTCAATCTTAATTGAAACTTTGGAGGTGAATCCTTTCAGATTGTTGTCGGGTATAATGATGCGTGAGAATCCTAATTTCTCTGCCTCAAAGATGCGTTGCTCTATGCGGTTCACAGGGCGAATCTCTCCCGAGAGTCCCACTTCTCCAGCCAAGCAAGTATCTTTGGCAACAGCAATATCTAAACTTGACGAGAGTATTGCGCTGATAACCGATAAGTCCATGCCAGGGTCATTTATCTTAAGCCCTCCTGCGATATTTAAGAAAACATCTTTTTGAGCCAGTTTAAATCCTGCACGCTTTTCGAGTACGGCAAGCAACATATTCATTCTGCGAATGTCGAAACCTGTTGCCGAGCGTTGCGGATTGCCATAAGCTGCCGAACTTACCAATGATTGTGTCTCAATCAAAAATGGGCGAACTCCTTCGATAGTGGCTGAGATGCTTGAACCACTTAGCTCTTCGTGATTTTTGGTAAGCAGCATTTCCGATGGATTGCTCACTTCGCGCAGTCCCGATTGGTTCATTTCGTAGATTCCCAACTCGGCAGTGCTCCCAAAACGATTCTTTATACTCCGAAGAATACGGTACATATAATGTTGGTCTCCTTCAAACTGCAATACTGTGTCAACAATGTGTTCCAATACCTTTGGTCCTGCAATGCTGCCATCTTTAGTAATATGACCCACCATAAGGGTGGGGATACCCGATTGCTTTGCAAACTTGAGTATAGCCGAGGCACATTCGCGCACTTGCGATATGCTACCAGGCGACGATTCTAAAGAGTCGCAATACATGGTTTGAATAGAATCGATGATCACCAATTCGGGATTGGTATTCTTTATGTGTTCAAATATTTTATCGAGGTTGGTTTCGCACACAATCAGACAGTTATCATTTTCAATATTGATGCGTTCTGCCCTAAGTTTTAATTGACGGGCACTCTCTTCACCCGATATATAGAGCGACTTGATAGATTGTAGTTTGAGTATGGTTTGCAAAACCAATGTTGACTTGCCAATACCTGGTTCTCCTCCTATCAAAACTAGCGATGCGGGCACTAATCCGCCACCCAATACACGATTCAACTCATTGTCTTGCATGTCTATGCGGGGCTCTTCGTCTGCCCTTATCTCTTTTAAGGGTTGAGGTATGTTTCTGCCACTCGAAAAAGAGCGGGTGTCTTCTTTTACTGCTGCTGCGCTATCTTTGCGCACCAATTCTTCTATAAATGTTCCCCATTCGCCACAGCCAGGGCATTTACCCATCCATTTGGGTGATTCGTTGCCACAATTGCTGCAGAAATAGACTGATTTTAGTTTTGCCATAATATAACTATAGTAGGTAAGCGCAGTTTTTTCTGAGGTTCTCCCAACGTTTTATGTTCTCTTTTTTGCTTCGCGCTACTTGTAAATTGTATCGAGTTTGCATGTTTATTAATATTTCTGCGCTTATTCCAGTTGCTGCTTCTAGTGTCAAAGCAAAGTCTGTGCTTATCGGGCGTTTTCCGTTTAATATATCGTTCAACATGGTGTAAGAAACATCAGTAATCTCTGCAAAATGCTTTTGAGAGATACCTCTATACTCGAGTTCTTCTTTCATCACTTCTCCTGGATGAGTTATCTCAAATGGAGTCATGTTGTTTGCTGTGAATTTATCTCTTTTCCTCATTGTAAAAAGGCTTTAGCTCATGTTTTTAAACTTGTGCATGGGCTGTGAATTGACTTTTGTTTCCAGAACGCAGCTCTTCGCAAACTCTATTTGAATACAAAGATAATGAATATGTTCCATATTTTTCTTTACTTTTGTATATCAAACTAATAAACATCTTATATACAATCCAGAATATGTCAATTATATCGTCGCTCATATCAAAATCTCTTAAGCTTAATATCAACAATGTAGAAAGTACCATCAACCTGTTGCAAGACGGTGCTACCATCCCTTTTATTAGTCGTTATCGGAAAGACATTACTGGGGGGCTTGATGAAGTGGAAGTGGAAAACATAAAGACGCAATACGAAAACTACAAAGAGCTAGAAAAGAGGAAGGAGTTTATAGTAGCTACTATCACTGAGCAAGAGAAGATGACTCCCGAGTTGAGCAATAAAATTGCAAACTGTTGGGACAGCACTATATTGGAAGATATATACCTGCCATACAGACCTAAACGACAAACTCGTGCAGAAATTGCTCGTAAAAAAGGGCTAGAAGATTTAGCTACTTGGTTGATGAGCCAGCAGTTTGGATTGCCCACTGAAAAAGCAAAAGCTTTTGTAACAGACGAGGTGAAAACTACTGAAGATGCATTAAAGGGAGCTTCTGATATTGTAGCCGAATGGATAAACGAAGATGCGCGTGCTCGGCAAGATGTGAGAAGCATTTATGAGCGAGAGGCGGAAATAACATCGAAGGTAATAAAAGGAAAAGAGGAAGAGGGGGAGAAGTATAGCGACTATTTCGATTTTTCGGCATTGCTCTCTCGTTGTCCTTCGCACAGATTGTTGGCTATTCGCCGTGGCGAATCGGAAGGCTTTTTGCGGGTTTCTATCTCTGCTGATGATGACTATTGTGTGAAGAGGTTGACGCAGCGATTTGTAACCAATTCGTCAGAAGCGTCAAATTATGTAGAGGAAGCAGTGAAGGATGGCTACAAGCGATTGATGAAGCCATCGATGGAGACGGAGTTTGCTAAACTCTCGAAAGAGAAAGCAGACGATGCTGCCATTGCTGTTTTTGCAGAGAATATGCGTCAATTGTTGTTGGCTCCGCCATTGGGTCAGAAGCGTGTACTTGCAATAGATCCTGGATTTAGAAGTGGTTGCAAAGTGGTATGTTTGGACGAGCAGGGTGGTTTGTTGTACAACGAAACTATTTATCCACATCCACCAAAAAATGAGTTTAAAAAAGCTGGCAATAAAATAATAAAGCTTGTATCAACTTATAAGATTGATGCGATAGCTATTGGAAATGGCACAGCAAGCAGAGAAACGGAAAGTTTTATTACTAATCTTCGCTATGACAAAGAGGTGAAAGTGTTTGTGGTGAGCGAAAATGGGGCTTCTGTGTATTCAGCTTCTAAGGTTGCTCGCGAAGAATTTCCCGAATATGATGTGACGGTTAGGGGGGCAGTTTCTATTGGTCGTCGGTTGTGCGACCCGTTGGCCGAATTGGTGAAGATAGACCCGAAAGCCGTGGGAGTGGGTCAGTATCAACATGATGTTGACCAAGGTAAGTTGAAAAAATCATTAGATCAAACTGTAGAGAGTTGTGTAAATCTTGTGGGTGTAAATTTGAATACTGCAAGCAAGCATTTGTTGGTCTATGTGTCGGGTTTGGGTGAGTCTTTGGCTCAAAATATAGTGGACTATCGTACAGAGCATGGAGCGTTTGAGTCGCGTAAAGAGTTGATGAAAGTGCCAAGATTGGGAGCAAAAGCATTTGAACAGTGTGCAGGTTTTTTGCGTATTCACAATGCTAAGAACCTGTTGGACAACTCTGCTGTTCACCCAGAGAGCTATCCAGTGGTGGAGAAAATGGCAAAAGATTTAAACTGTACGGTTAAAGAGTTAATCAACGATAAGTTGCTGAAAGAGAAGATTGATTTAAATAAATATGTAACTGAAACAATTGGATTACAGACCCTGAAGGATATTCTTGAAGAGTTGGAGAAGCCAGGACGTGATCCACGCAGCAAGGTGGAGACTTTTGAGTTCAGCCCAGATATTAAAACTATCAATGATTTGCGTGAGGGAATGGTGTTGCCAGGTATTGTTACCAACATCACCAACTTTGGATGCTTTGTTGATGTTGGCATCAAAGAGAATGGATTGGTGCATATTTCAGAATTGGCAAATAGATTTGTATCAAACCCAGCCGAGGTAGTGTCGCTTCATCAGTATGTGAAGGTGAAGGTGTTGTCGGTGGACACTGAACGTAATCGTATTCAATTATCAATAAAAGCTGTGGAATCTTAGCCTTAATAAAGGTAGAGCAATGCATTACTCTTCTTTGTTAGATGAGATTTGAATTAAATTGAAACTCTTTCTGTGATGAGGGGTTATACCAAACCCTTTTATTGCTTCACGGTGTGCCTTGGTGGGATAACCTTTGTTTTTGATCCAATCGTATTGTGGAAAGGTGTTGTGAAGATTCTTCATATATTCATCGCGATACGTCTTTGCCAAAACCGATGCGGCAGCTATCGACATGTATTTGCTGTCGCCTTTCACTACACATTTATGTGGTATCTCTTTGTAGGGTTTAAATCTGTTGCCATCTACCAATATGTGTTGTGGTGTTATCTTTAGTTTTGATATTGCACGGTGCATTGCTTCAACCGAAGCCCACAAGATGTTTATTTCGTCTATCTCTTGCGGGGTACAATATGCAACAGCAAAGGCAGTGGCTTCATTTTCAATAATTGAGCGCAACTCATTGCGTGTTTTCTCCGATAATTGTTTCGAATCGTTGAGTGCTTCGCACTTAAAGTTTGGCGGCAGTATAACTGCAGCAGCAAATACAGGACCCGACAAGCATCCTCTTCCAGCCTCGTCGCACCCAACTTCTATTAATCCCTTTTTCATAAATAGGGAGAGGGGTGTTTTCTTCTCTATCTTCTTCATAACTCTATCACTACAAAATTATCGGCTGGTGGAAAGTCGAGAGAGAGCGAATCGAAATCTGCATTAGGGTCGCCTATTAATTCGCTTAATTGATTGATCATCTGTTTTATTTCTACGTCCATCTTTTCATCGCCTTTCATGTGAAGCATTTGCATTTTTACCACCAAGTCAATCAATGTGCTTTTTAAATCGGCAGGAATAGGCAACGCCATTGAGTTTATTTTTGATTGTGCTAAACGGCGAGCTGTTTTTTCGCTCTTTAAACGATACTCCTCCTGCAAGTTTGGCTTACCAGGTATCGAATCTATAAAGTAGCTTTCAACATCAAGTTTATTGTCTTGCAATGCTATTAAGCGGTAAGGGAAAGGATATCCTGCCAAACTGCCAGTTTCAATATCATAGATTTTGTTTCCCTTGGGGGTGGTGAGCAATGTAATGTCGTTGGAGTGGAAGTGTCCTGTAAATATTACTTTAAGACCACTATCTGCAAGTATCTCAGCATTGTTTTTCCAATCGTCTATTAAATAATCTGGCATCAGAGCAGATTGATAAAGCATGTGTTCTACTAATCCATGGTGCATCAAGCCTAGCACCAAAATATCTTTTGATTTTGCTTCTTTCAGTATTTCCAACGCCCAATTCATAGTTGCAGGATGGATTCTGCCTGATGAAATAGTTGTGGTGGTGTTCTCTTTATATTTGTTGCTATCTATACCCAAAAGCCATATACTATCATTCACTTCTGCTAGGTAGCTAAGTGATGCACTGTCTCGTTTTATAGCATCAGCATAGCCAAAGAGGGCATATATCTCTTCAAGCTCTTGTGCTGATATAGATGAGGTAGGAGTTGGCTTATCGCCAATATATGCTTTAGCATTTGGAACATTCACATCGTGATTGCCAGGAACTACAAAAATCTGTGTGCCACTGTCGGTTAGAGGTTTTAATTTGTTCACAAAGTCGATGTGGCTATCACGTTCTCCATGGTTGGTTATATCTCCTGCTATTAATAGAACATCAGGACGGTGGATTTTTAGTTCATGTACTACTTGAGAGAGAACCTGGTGGAGGTCTTCAACATTTCTACCTGTTGCAGCTTCAAAGTTTTGTAATGCAACACCATCTTTTGCCAGTTTTTGCGAAAGATAGTGTGTGTCGCTTATAACTGCTATTTTGAGTGTGTGTTGGGCACTCAACATCCAAGATATAAGTAGGGCTAGTGTAAGTAAAATGTTGCGCATAGTGAAAATGTTGAGAGTAAAATCTAATGCAAATATATAGATTTTACCCGCACTATTCATCATATTGTGTAAAATGTATGTGTTGATTGCTAGTAATCAGCGATATAATTACATTTTTAAAACTCTCTTCTGATACTTATACTTTACTATCGTGCATGTCATGATAATAGCTTTCTGTTATTTCGATAATGGGAGTCAAATGCTAGAGTTGTCTTAAAATTATCGAATATATCAACCTGTTTTCTCTACAATGATGTGTGACAATTGGAATATTGGTTCATCACGATATCTATTTCCATCAAAATGAGTTGATAAAATGCAGCTTGGTGGTTGTCATCCTTTCTGTAAAGTTGAAATAGGTGCTAGTATAGACGTTTTGAAAGTAAAATAACTGAAGGTATGCTTGCGCATGTTAATAGTGTCTGGAGTTAATTGCAAAAACACCTCCAGATAGAGAGGAATAGCTTTGCAGTTACAAAATAAGGTAGCCCAATTGTATCTTTCTCTGGTGACAATAAGAAAATAGGATGTTGCAATATTCTAATTGTCATGTGTGCTTTCCTCTGTTTTATAAGTGAGTGTAAGTTTCTGTTTGCTGATAACTAGCTATAAAGTAGCAGTTTGCAATTAGTTCTAAATGTCAGGTCAAAGAGTATTTGCATTCTCGCAAAACCTATTTGAAGGATTTGAAGATAAAATTGGCGGTTATTTATTAGCTTAGTGGAGCTAAGTACATATTAACGGTTGTGTTAATATGTATGCAGTTTGTTAGCTTGTATTATTTGCGTTTTGCTAGACTGCAATTGGATTAATTATGCAGTATCCGTTCAATCTCTTTTAAATTGGAGCGGAATGTTTTGTCCACTTCCTTCAGTCCTTGCACAGTTTTACAAGCGTGAAGAACAGTTGCGTGATTTCGTTTACCAATGTGTGATCCAATTTGTGCGAGAGAGAGCTCGGTATGAGTTTTGGTAAAATACATAGCAACTTGTCGGGCTTGTACTATTTCGCGTTTGCGCGATTTAGATTGAATAAGGTCTCTCTTAATGTCGAAGAAATCGCAAACAACTTCTTGAATTTTTTGAACAGTTATTTTCTTAACATCAAATTTTATACTCTGTTCTATTACTCTTCGAGCAAGGGTTAGGTCAACCTCTGTATCATTAATAATGGAATGTGCCATTAACGATACTACAATTCCTTCCAAATCACGAACATTGTCTGTAACGTTTTCAGCAATATAATCAATTACTGATTCAGGAATTTCTAAGCCATCAGCAAGAATTTTTTGTTGTAAAATTATTTTCCTTAGTTCTTTCTCAGGACGCTCAAGGCGTGTTGTAAGCCCCCACCTAAACCTTGTCAGTAAGCGCTCTTCTACACCCACCATGTCCATTGGAGCACGGTCTGATGTCATGATTAGCTGTTTGTTGTTTTGATGTAGATGATTGAATATATGGAAAAAAGTATTTTGAGTTTTTATAAGACCCGAAATCTCTTGTATGTCATCAATGATAAGTATATCTACCCCTTGGTAGAAATTGATGAAATCGTTTACAGTATTAAAGCGAGTAGCATCGGTGTATTGCACCTTAAAAAGGTGAGCCGATAGATACAGAACTTTCTTTTCAGGAAACTTCTCCATTATCCTAGAGCCAATAGCGTGGCACAGATGTGTTTTGCCTACACCAGAACAACCATGAATAAAGAGGGGGTTAAAAGCAGTTTTAGCAGGGTTGTCAGCAACCGCCTCAGCTGCAGTGCGAACAAGCTTGTTGCTGTTCCCTTCGTAGAAGTTGTTGAAATTGTATTTTGTGTTTACTTGCGAATCAAACTCTTGTGGTTCTACTCTATTAAAAGGGCTTGGCACTTTGTTGGTCTGAGGAACTGATGGTTTTGGGAATGATTGTTTTTTAGACTCACCTCTTATTTCAACTGCTGTATTACTATCAGAAGCCACAACAACGCGATAGTTCAAAATAGTCTCTTCGCCCATCACACGGTGAAGTGTTTGTTGAATGAGGTCTATGAACTTTTCTTCTAAGTATTCATAGAAAAACTGACTGGGAACTTGTACTGTAAATATATTATCTCTATAACTAATGGGTATAATAGGTGCGAACCATGTATTATACGCTGCTTCAGGTATGTTATCTTTAATAATTTTGAGACAGTTATTCCAAAAACTCTTATAATCAGTTTTCATTGTATGGTTGAGATGACTTTATTGTTTTGTGTGATTTTCTAATTGTTATGCAAATTTTGCCAAAATAATTGACAAATCAAAATCTATTTTTCTATTTTAAATTTGTAAGTTGAACAGTCTGTTAGTAATCAATGGGCTAATTATATCAGTTTAGTTTACAATGATTTGTAAGTGTTATCAACGTTACAAATGTTGATTATCAGCAAGTTCCAAACGTTATCAACAAAAGTTGCAAGGCTTTTCATAGTGCGCAAAATATTGAATGAAAAGCTTTGTAGTCAGCACTTCATTTGAAGCTTTTGTAAAATCACTATTTATAATAGCTCTAAATAGTGTTTCCTTCGTGGTGTTGTTTGTAAAATAAAAAGCAATTTATACGATTATTTGTAAGTAATCGCTTTATACTCTTTTCTGTTTGTACTTAAAATAGGCGTAATCTAACGCTAAGATACTTCTCTGGATTTTTTCTGATGTCTTCAAGAAGTTGTGTTGCACTATTTATTGTGCTAGTTATGCTGTCGTGAAGTTGTGTGTCATTGGTGAGTTTTCCCAATGAGTTGTCAGTGCTTGTTAAGCTTTCAGAAAGGTGTTTGAGATTTATCAATGTTGAGTCTAAGGTGTTAAATGTACTGTTAACATCTATTTCAGCTAAATCTTTACTTGCTTTTTTAAGGTTTGTAGAGATGTCCGCAAAGTTGTTACCTATTGTTGGCATATCATTTTCAAGATCAGCCATTACTTTTCTTAAGCTATTACTTGAAGCTTCGAGTTGTTTCATTGTTTTGCTCATAGACTCTATGGTTGATATCCATGATGGGCTTGTTGCTATTTTTTGTAGTGCAATAGATACAGTGTCTAGTCTAGACATTATAGAGTCTGTTTTTGGTATAACGCGTGCAACGCCATCCATTAATCCTACGGCTCTTGTGCCCGTGATAGTGTCACCTGGCGATAAATACTCAGTGGTATATGGATTGATTAACAGACTAACAGATGATGATCCTAGAAAATCGGAGCTAAATTCAAGTTTGCTTCCTTTTTTAACTCTGAATCCTTTGTCAAGTCTTATTTCAACTGCCAAGCTCATCGAGTCGTTCTCTACCATCCGTATTGAATTGATCAAACCTACTTGATAACCATTCACAAGTATTGGCGATGATATATTTAGATTATGAACATTGTCGAATAAGGAGATATAGGTGTTTTGGTTTTTAAAGACATTAACGCCTTTCAGAAAATTTATACCAAAGTAAATCATTGCTAGGCTAACTAAAAAAGCAATCCCTATTTTTACATTTCTACTCCAAGCTTTCATATTTGTATTATTTTTTAGTCTTTATACGACCCTTTATTTAATTCGTCTTCCATCTAAGAATTTAACAATAAAAGCATCTTTGAACTTTGCTTTTACTTCTCTTAATGTTGGTAATATATCTTCTTCGCTTTTTGAACTTCCAAATGTGTATTTATAAGTATTACCATCTTTATAGTATTCTACACTCTTCAATCCTTTAAATGCACTAGCACCTGCATTGTATTTTCTAGGAGAGGTCAAAAATTGAATTTTATATTCAATCTCCGAGATACTCTCATTTGTCTCAGCTTGATGCTGATTGCTAATAGGCTCTATATTCGAGTTTGAGTTTCCTGAAATGGCATACTTGTTTCTTTTGTCGTATTCTTTTTTGTACTTTGTAAACGCATTATAAATGGAATTTACTAAAGCATTCTGACCTTGTGCACTATTCAAGTATTTCTCTTCGGCGCGATTACTTATATAGCCCAGCTCTATGAGCACACTTGGCATGCCAGTTTCACGCAACACTAAAAATCCAGCTTGTCTTACATTTCTATTGGTTCTTTTTGCTCCATTTACAAGTTCGTGTTGTGTAAGCGTTGCAAAGTCGAGGCTTTGCTCCAAGAATTTGTTCGACATAAATTCAAATATAATGTACGATTCAGGCTCATTAGGATTGAATCCTTGATATTTTGTTTCGTAATTATCTTCATATTCGATTACAGAGTTCTCTTTTTTGGCAACCTCTAAGTTGTCTTCGCTACGATGGAGTCCTAATATATACGTTTCAACACCTTGTGGCGAAGTTCTTCTTCTATCAATTGCGTTGCAGTGGAGAGAGATGAATAACTGCGCTTTTGCTTTGTGAGCAATTTGTGGACGTTCGATGAGAGGTACAAACTTATCAGTCGAACGGGTATATACCACTTTTACATCGCTATGATTAGAGTTTATTTTTGCGCCTAGCTTCTTGGCTACACTAAGTACTATGTCTTTTTCTTTTGAAACTGCTCCCACAGCTCCAGGATCTTTTCCACCATGCCCTGGGTCTAATACAACCGTAAAGGTTTGACTTCTTTGTGCAAAAGAAGTATCAACAAAACCCACGAAAAGAAACGGGATAAGAATAAGCAGTATATATGATTTCTCTCGTTTCATAATCTCTTTTGTTTTTACAAAAATAATTATAATATCCGAATAGCTGCCTTGATTTTGGTTTAGATATTAGAAAAAGCTGTTTTACAATTGATTTTAACCTCTATAGGGGAATAAAAAAACCGTGCTTTATCAAAACACGGTTTTTTTATCAGTTTGTTTTTATAATGATAATGACATTAATCTAAAAGTTCAGCTAGTTTTTCATGCAGTTCTTCACCACGTAAGTCTTTAGCTATAATTTTCCCCTCTTTATCTAACAATATTGTGTGAGGAATACTGCTAATGGCATAAAGTTTTACAACTTTACTTTCCCAAAGTTTAAGATCAGACATTTGGGGCCACGTCATTTTCAATTCTTCAATACCTTGAATCCATTTGTCTTTGTCTTGGTCAAGTGATACTCCAACAATCTCTAACCCTTTGTCTTTGTATTTCTTGTATGCTTCTACCACGTTGGGCATTTCATTTATACATGGACCACACCAAGCAGCCCAAAAGTCAATAAATACATATTTGTCTTTTCCTACATAGTCGGATAGTAAAACCGATTCGCCTTCTGGTGTTTCCATCGAAAAGTCGATAAAGTCTTTGCCTATAGCAACTGCTTCTAATGTTTCAAGCCTATCAAGGATGCTTTTAATGTTTTTATTTTCTTTGTACTCTTCACTTGCCATAGCAAGGATCTCTTTTTGTTGGTCAGTCTCAAACGCATTAGCCGAAGTCATGAACATAAATTGACCCAGCTCATTGTCAATATTTTCTTTTATAAAGTTGTAGTTCAAAGTTTTTGCTTTATCAGCAATTTTCTCGTAACCAGCTGTTAACTCAGTCTCCAGTTCTTCGGTCATGCTTCCATCAGTTGCTGCTTCATTGTATTTCTCTGATAACGTTTGTATTTCAGCAGTTAGCTCTTTTTGCTTTATTTCAAACTCGCTGTAAGCATTATTGATGGGTGTTCCAGAAAGATGAAACGCTGAATCATACACAATATTAATTTTTCCTGGCTCAATCATTACAATAGAACTGGGACTGTTTTGATCATTGCCCAATCGAATGAAACGCAAAACAGGAGTTTCCGTTTGCCCTTTAAATGTGTATTTTCCATTTGTAATGGTAGTGGAGTCAACGGCTACCATTTCATTTTCGGTCACTTCACTAAGAATTACTTGTTGTCCTTCAAAAGTAGAATCTGCAACTTTTCCAGCGACAGTATATTCAGTTTTACTTTGGCATGCTGCAAAAATAACAGCAATTGCACCTAAGAATAGAAATTTCTTCATCATGTTTTTGTTTATATTAAAAAATCAACCACAAAGATATATATAAAAAACATGTTGCAATGAGTTTTTCCTTTGTATTTCAATGACTTTATCCTAATTTTTATCAATAAAACAATAGATCAAACATATTATTACTCTTGGGTAAAAGAGAATATAGATTTCTATTTTTCTGTTTAATAAATATCTTGTATCTTTGAAATAAAAATTATAAATATATGAGACATTTAGTAGCTCCCTCTCTGTTATCTGCCGATTTTTTACACCTAAAACGCGATGTAGAAATGCTCAATGAAAGTGAAGCCGATTTGTTGCATTTAGATGTAATGGATGGTGTTTTTGTTCCAAATATTTCTTTTGGTTTCCCGATAATGGATATGCTAAAAGATATTACTGACAAACCTTTGGATGTTCACTTAATGATTGTGCAACCAGAAAAATTTGTGGATGAGGTGGCTGCAATGGGTGCACATATAATGAATGTGCATTATGAAGCGTGTACTCATCTTCATCGAGTTGTACAATCTATAAAAGCTAAGGGAATGAAAGCGGGTGTTACACTCAACCCTCATACTCCTGTTGCTTTGCTCAATGATATTATTCAAGAACTAGATATGGTGCTACTCATGTCTGTAAACCCTGGTTTTGGAGGGCAAAAGTTTATATCAAATACATTGTCAAAAGTAGATGACCTAAAAAATCTTATCATTCAAAAAAACGCAACCACGCTCATCGAGGTAGATGGTGGTGTTGACTTAGAAACTGGTAAGCTGCTAGTTGATGCTGGAGCTGATATACTAGTTGCAGGTAGCTTTGTGTTTTCATCTGAAAATCCTAAAGAAAGAATTCGTCAACTTAAAATGTTATAGGAGTGATTTAGTTATACAAAACAACAGAAATGTAAGCTCTAACATTGTTTACTGCAGTTGGGATGAGGCAAATACCGTTTTTGAGAATATTGATTCCTTTTATAAGTGGTATTCTTTTTTGTAAGTTTATCTCTCCATCGCTTAATCTGTTTTTACTTGTAATAAGTGGATTAGCTATAATGCTAATCTCCTTTTTTACGTCTAAAAATAAAAACTATGCTTTGCGTTGGTTGTTTGGTGCAGGATTGATGCTTTTCCTGTTTTCACTTACAACACAATATTATCAATATCGACTTGAACAAGTTTCTTATTGCTTTCCTCCATCAACTGCTTCTTATATTGGTGAAGTTCTAGATATACCACAGCAGAAAAAGCGTTCCGTTGCTTGCGAAGTGCACTTATCCTATCCAGTTGACAGGAAGATAATGTTGTATCTTGAACCAGATTCTAATTGTCAAACCCTTGAACCGGGAGATGAGCTGTTAGTACGAACTCAGATAAAACCTTTTAAAAACTTAGGGAATCCTGATGAGTTTGATTACGAAAGCTTTATGCACAACAAGGGTTTCTCGGGTAGTGCTTATTCGAGCTCTATAAATTGGGTGAAGACAGGGCAGCGCAGTAGCTCTTTGAAAACTGAAGCATTGTGTGTAAGAGCAAGGGTGTTAAAGCTATTCAACAGCTTCAATTTAGATGACGAAGCTTACTCGTTTATTTCAGCCCTTACATTAGGCTACAAAGCCGATTTGTCTGACGATTTAAAAGAAGCCTTTCGTGCTTCGGGCACTTCGCATGTATTGGCTGTGAGCGGGATGCATGTAGGTATTATCTATATTATTATTATCTCCCTTTTTTCTTTTCTTGGTAAACGTGGCAAAGCGCTTATTTTTAAGCATGTATTGGTTTTGCTCTGTTTGTGGGGATATGTTTTCATCATTGGTATGCCTGTATCTGTTGTTAGGGCAGCTATCATGTTGTCTCTTGTGTCTGTGGGCAACATCGTCAATAGAAAAGGACTTACCTACAACACTCTTGCTGTTACTGCTTTTTTTATACTCATCATCAATCCTTTTTATCTTTTTGATGTTGGTTTCCAATTGAGTTTTGCAGCCGTTATCTCAATTTTGTTTTTTCAACCAAAGCTGTCAAAGTTATATACCCCAAAGAATAAAGTTGTTGATTATATTTGGAGTCTATTCACCATTTCGCTTGCTGCGCAGTTGGGGGTGTTCCCATTAGGGCTCTATTATTTTGGCACTTTTCCCACCTATTTTTTTATCACCAATTTGTTGGTATTGCCTTTTGTTACAGGTATCATCTATTCAGTTGTTTTGCTCACCTTTTTGTCTTTGCTATCATTTCTCAACTTCGGTTTCTTACAGATACTATATAATATGATAAATGCTTTCACACAGTTTCTAATTAAAGCTGTTTTGCAGACTGTTTACTTTTTCGAGTCTTTACCTTTGTCTGTATTTGAAGGATATCATATTTCAGCACTTCAAGTGTTTTTAATTTTTGCAATAATACTCTCTCTTTCTTATTTTATATTGCGAAAGCATGCCAATCAATTAATAGTGTTTCTTGTGTCTGTGGCGTTATTGTTGGTCACTCATACCTTGTCTGTAATCAAACAACCAGTTGATCAGTTTGTTGTATATAACAGTTATGGTGATTGCGATATGGCGTATAGGATAAAAGGGGAAAGAATAGCCTTGCCAATTAGTTTTAATCAAACTATTTCGCATCCTTCGGCTTCAATTGTATTACTTACTGAAAACAGATTTAAATATAAAGAGAGCAACCATGTCCTCCCTGTCGATTTTCTTATTTTGGCTTCTGATAATAGTTTCTCAGTGTTGGAACTGCTTGCTTTCTTTGACCCCAAAAAGATAGTTGTAGATGCTTCTATTGGCAGATATACAGCTACAAAAATGAGAAAAGAGTGCGAGAAGTTGAATATTGCTTTTCATGATATTTCCAATTCAGGCGCATTCGTGGTAAATTTTTAGTAATTTTGCATCTTGTCAATTAAACAAACAGCGATAGCGAATAATAAATAAATGAATACACCTTTGTCACTTACACCTTTGATTGGAGAGAATCAACTGTTAGAAACCAAAAAGCAAATTGAGAAAGCTCAGAAAATAGTTATAGTCACTCATCTTTCTCCCGATGGCGATGCTATGGGCTCTTCGCTCGGTCTGTATCATTATTTGCTGAGCATGAGCAAAGAGGTACGAGTGGTTGTTCCAAATGCATTTCCCTATTTTCTTAAATGGATGGATGGATCAAAAGATGTAATAATAAACACATACATACCCACCGTAGCAGAGGCTCTCATTAGAAATGCAGATTTAATTTTCTGTTTAGACTTCAATACTTTGAAGCGTATAGGTCCCTTAGGAGAGTTGGTTGAGCAGTCGGATGCAAAAAAAATACTTGTAGATCATCACCTTGATCCTGATGAGGATTTCGATGTGGTTATCTCCTATCCTAAGATATCATCTACCTCAGAAATTGTTTTTAGACTGATGGTTCAATTGGGCGGTTTTTATAAAATATCAACTACCGTTGCTGAATGCATCTATACTGGAATGATGACAGATACGGGTGGTTTTACTTATAATTCCAACGACCCAGAGATATTTGAAATTATAAGTATATTGTTGAAGAAGGGGATAGACCGTGACCTTATATATAGAAATGTGTTTAACAATTATACTGACCAGCGCTTCAGGTTGTTAGGTTTCACATTGTCGCAACGCATGAAAATATATCCTGAGCACAAAGCTTCGCTAATATACTTAACATTAGAAGATCAAAAACAATTCACCCTTACAAAAGGCGATACTGAAGGTTTTGTAAACTATCCGCTTAGTATCAAAGGGATTCTGTTTTCAGTGTTTATTCGTGAAGATGATGAACTCACAAAAATCTCACTTCGTTCACAAGGCAATTTTCCTTGCAACGAGTTTGCTGCCGATTATTTTAATGGTGGAGGGCATCTTAATGCATCGGGTGGCGAGTTTTATGGTGAGGTGAACGATGCTATCTCGCTATTTGAAGAGGGATTGGAAAAATATGCCGACCTCTTGCAAGAATCAACGATTTAGCATTGCGGTTTTTATTTTAAGAATAGATAATAGATTAAGAACCCCTAAAACAGTGCTAAATTAAAGTGGAATGTTTATTTTTGCAATTGATTTAATGGATAATATGGATAAAAACTATAAATAGCGAAATGAAGAAAATTATTATAGCCTCTCTTATAGGTATTGTTGCAATAGGAATACTTTCTTCTTGCAATAAAAGTAGAACTTATGCTCAACGTTTGGGTGATGAGCAAAAAGTGATTGAGCAATTTATTGATAGAAATGATATTACAGTATTGCGCGAATATCCAAAGGATAGTGTATTTAAAGAAAAAGAATTTTATTTTGATTCCTCCTCTGGTGTGTATTACAATGTAATTTATTCAGGTAATGGGGAGAAAATTATCAAGGGTGAAAATGTTGCTATTCGCTTCAAAGATTTGGAGTATCTATCTGGTAATGATACAGTGAAGTATTCTAATATATTCAGCCAATACCCAGAGGAGTTAACATATGGCAATACCTCAACCTACACATCAGCTGCTTGGGCAGTTCCTATAAAGAATGTAAGTTATTATGCTAAAGTGAAAATGATTGTGCCGTTTAGTATGGGATTGTCAAGTGATAATCAAGCTTATCGAACAGCTTATTACGAAGAGCTTGAATATAAATACAGCCATGGGGTAACCGTTGTAAAATAATTAAATTATAAGTTATGTCGCTAATAAAATCCATTTCAGGTATTCGAGGAACAATGGGTGGTAGAGTGGGAGAGGCTCTTACCCCTGTTGACACAGTTAAGTTTGTAGCAGCTTATGCTACTTTTATTAAAAAAACAACCCACAACAATTCACCAAAAATTGTTTTAGGTAGAGATGCTCGTATCTCGGGAGATATGATGCACAGATTAGTGTCTGCCACATTGATGGGTATGGGTTTTGATGTTGTTGATATTGGTTTGGCTACTACTCCAACAACAGAAATTGCTGTGCCAAAAGAGAAAGCCAGTGGTGGTATTATACTCACAGCTAGTCACAACCCTAAACAGTGGAATGCCCTGAAGCTATTAGATGCCAATGGAGAGTTCCTGAGTGGAGAGGCTGGAGCAGAGATACTAAAGATTGCCGAAGCGGAAGATTTTACTTTTGCTGTAGTTGATGATTTAGGCAGTGTTACAGAGAAAGATTACTTGGATGCTCACATACAAGAGGTGTTAGATTTAGAGCTGGTAGATGTTGAGGCTATAAAGAAAGCCAATTTTAAGGTGGCAATAGATTGTGTAAACTCTGTAGGTGGATTAGTGATTCCTCAACTGCTTAAAGCACTGGGAGTGAAAGAGGTGTTGGAGGTTCATTGCGAACCTCATGGTAACTTTTCTCACAACCCAGAACCACTTCCCGAAAACTTAACCGACCTTATTGATGCAATAAAAGAGAAGAAAGCAGATGTGGGTTTTGCAGTAGATCCAGATGTGGACAGGCTAGCCATTATTAGTGAAGACGGAACAGCCTTTGGCGAAGAATATACCTTGGTAGCAGTTGCAGATTATGTGTTGACACATACCCTTGGCAATACTGTATCTAATCTTAGCTCTACTCGTGCTTTACGTGATGTTACTGAAAAACATGGTGCAACATATACTGCTGCCGCAGTAGGCGAAGTAAATGTGGTGGCAAAGATGAAAGAAACCAATGCCGTGATTGGTGGCGAAGGCAATGGAGGTGTAATATATCCTGCTTCGCATTATGGGCGAGATGCTTTGGTGGGTATAGCTCTTTTCTTGACTCAATTAGCAAAATCGGATAAGAAAGTAAGCGAATTGCGCGCCACTTATCCCTCTTACTTTATGTCGAAACAGAAAATTGATTTGACACCCGAAATTAATATCGACGAACTTCTTTTGGCTATCAAAGAGAAGTACAAAGAGGAAGATATGATAGACATAGATGGGGTGAAAATTGAATTTAAAGATAGATGGGTGCATCTACGTAAATCAAATACAGAGCCCATTATACGTATCTACACCGAAGCACCATCTATAGAAGAAGCTACTGCATTAGGAAAACAGATAATAGGCGAAATAAAGGATATTATTGGGTAATAGTAATAAATTACTATTCTATCATCCCTCAAAATTATACCGTAAAGCTTCAACCAATTTTTTTAATTGGAAGGTTTTACGGTTCATTTTTACTAACAAATGAAAGAGAAATTAATTGCACTGGAAGATATTAGAAAGGTGCACCCTATTTTTAGGAAGAAGTATGGAGACACCTTAGCAAAATTGGGGTTGAAAATCTCTGGTCTTGACAATGTTAACAGTGTGTACGATTATTCAAAACATCTTACAGGAATTGATTTTTGCACCCATTTGCTCGATGGATTAGGAATGAAAAGAACGGTGGTGAATGGAGATATTTTGGAGAAATACAAAGACCAACCCTTTATCACGGTTTCAAATCATGCTTATGGGCATGTTGATGGCATTGCATACATAGAATTGCTTGGTTCGTACAATCCAAACATCAAAATAATGGTGAATTTCCTTTTAGGAATGATTGATACCATGTCAGAGAATTTTATTACTGTAAATCCTAATCATGGTAATGCCTTTAACAATGTATCGAGCCTTAGTGGGGTAAAGCAATGCATTGCCCACATAAGAGAAGGAAAGCCCTTGGGGCTATTTCCAGCTGGTGCTATTTCTAATCTTATAAAGAGTGATGGTAAATGGAAAATAGAGGATAGGGAGTGGCAAGAGTCTGTATTGAAGTTAATTAAGTTCGCTAAAGTCCCTATCATCCCAATCCATGTTTCGGGAGGAAACTCTCGCTTCTTTTATTTGTTGGGTTTAATAGATTGGAGGTTGCGCAATCTCAGATTAGGACACGAACTTTACAATAAAAAAGGGAAAGAGATAGTCTTTACGGTTGGTGAACCCATTACACTGGAAGAGCAAAACAACTTTTCGGATTTAGAATTATTTGGTGATTTTCTGAAAACTAAAACGTATGAATTAAATAAATCCAAATAAATTCTTTAACTTTGAATAAACTTTTTCGCCTTCAAGCGATTTTTATATCTATTATATACTATGTCTAAACAGACTATACAACAAGTTAAACAGCGATTCAGTATTATTGGTGTGTCCCATGAGTTGGAACGTGCTATAGACACAGCATTGCAAGTGGCTCCTACCGATTTGTCGGTGCTTATCACTGGTGAAAGTGGTGTAGGAAAAGAGAATTTCCCTCAAATTATTCATCTTTACAGTAGAAGAAAGCATGGACCATACTTTGCTATCAATTGCGGTTCTATTCCTGAAGGAACTATCGACTCTGAACTCTTTGGACACGAAAAAGGCTCATTTACTGGTGCCACTACATCTCGAAAAGGTTATTTTGAATCTGCCGATGGTGGAACACTTTTTTTAGATGAGGTGGGCGAGTTACCTTTGTCAACGCAAGCCCGTTTGCTTCGTGTACTTGAAACTGGTGAGTTTATTAAGGTGGGATCTTCAAAAGTGGAGAAAAGCAATGTGCGAGTAGTTGCAGCTACCAATATGAACATGATTCATGCAGTTGAAAAAGGTAAGTTTCGCGAAGATTTGTACTATCGTCTAAATTCTGTCCCCATTCGGGTTCCTTCGCTTCGTGATAGAAAAGACGATGTTCCACTGCTTTTCCGTAAATTTGCAGGAGATTGTGCTGAAAGATATATGATGCCCCCTATTACGCTTACTGAGGACGCTAAAGAACTGCTAAAAAACTATAGATGGCCTGGTAACGTTCGTCAATTGAAAAATATTACAGAGCAAATATCAGTTATTGAAAAAGAAAGAATAATAACTTACGAAATTATGCAACGCTACTTGCCAAAGCAAGAGGTTGGGATGGTGCCATTGAGCTCCTCTCAAAGCCGAGCGAACAAAGGTAAAACTTTTGCAAACGAACGAGAAATTCTCTATCAAGTGTTGTTTGATATGAAGAGAGACTTGAACGATTTGAAACAAGTTGTAAGAGATATTATTGAGAAGGGCGCAGATATTGAATCACCTGATCAGGCAGATGCTCTTTTGCAAGAAGTTTCGAGGGAAGATGAATTGTATCGACTCCCTGTAAAATATAGTGAAGAGTTTTTGAAGACCCCTTTTGCTTCAACTTCGCAGAAAGTGAACGACAATGACGATGTGCAAGATGCCACAGAGGTTGATGATAGTGATGACGAGAGTGACGATGATGTGCAAGATGCTGCAGAATATATAGAAGAGGAGGAGGATGAGATAATGTCGCTTCAAGAGGTAGAACGCGAAGTTATAATTAAAGCCCTTGAACGTAATGACGGTGTACGCCGATTTGCTGCAAGAGACTTGCAAATATCGGAACGTACATTGTATAGAAAAATTAAAGAGTATAATCTTGAAGATTTATAAATGATGGTATGAAAAAAACGATATTCTTTATCTCTCTTGTGTTGTTCTTAGGTTCTTGTACCATGTCTTATAAGTTTAATGGTGCTTCAATAGATTACGATTTAACTAAAACAATACTTATATCTGAATTTCCCAATCGTGCTCCTCTTGTTTATCCTCCTTTAGAGCAGCGATTTAACGAAGAATTGAAAGATTTGTTTACTCGTAGTACACGTCTGCAATTTGTGAAGCAAAATGCAGACTTGGAAATGGAAGGCGAAATTGTAGGTTACGAGCTTACTCCTCTTGCTGTGCAAGAAGACTCTTTTGCTTCTGAAACAAGACTAACACTTACAGTGCGAATGCGCTATAGAAACAATAAAGTTGAAGGACAAGACAAGGAGGAGACTATAAAAGCCTATCGCAATTTCCCTGCAGACCGAATGCTTACTGATGTGCAAGACCAATTGATTGGTGAGTTGGTGAAAGAGATTACCGATCAAATTTTCAACTCCACTATGTCTAATTGGTAATGTTGCAGCAAAAAATAATAGTGTAAAATTAGATAGTTAATTTTGTTTTGGAAAAAGAACTGTTTCACGCATATTTGAAAGATGAAAAGCAACTCAATGATGCATCATTGCATCAATTGAAACGGATATCTGAGATGTATCCCTATTTTCAGACGGCTAAGTTGTTGCTGCTGAAAAATATGAAAGATGTGGGGCATCAAGACTATACATCTGAACTAAAAAAAATTGCTATAACAGGCTGTGATAGAAAGAAACTTTTTTACTATCTGAATGATGATAGGTATGCTCGCTTCTTTCCGAAGGAAAACATGGAGGAAAAGTCAGTAAATGGTAGAACTGAACTGCTATTAGATTCTTTTTTAGATTCTCTTAATGAGGGAGATGATAATGAACAAGCTGCAAATCGTAAAACAGATAATGATTGGGATAGTGACTCCATCATCTCAACCGATTATATAGCCTATTTAGAGAAAACCGAGCAGGGAGATAATCCTCTGGGCGACGACGAAGAATCTAAACCAATGAAGCATCAAGAGTTGGTGGATAGATTTTTAGATAAATCTTCTAACGATGAGGATTTATTTTCAAGCAAAAATAGAGAAAGGGAAGATAGTCAAGCCACACCTCAAAGTGTTGATAATCTATTGGATGACGACACATTCTTGACCGAAACCTTAGCACAAGTATATATTAAGCAAAAAAGATACGAACAGGCACTTACAATTATTAAAAGATTAAGTTTGAATTTTCCGAAAAAAAGTATTTACTTTGCTGATCAAATACGTTTTTTAGAGTATTTAATTTATAACGAGAAAAATAAAAAATAAAAATATGTATATCTTTATCACAATTTTAATTCTGATTGCAGCTATTTGTATGATTCTTATAGTTTTGGTTCAAAACTCTAAGGGTGGTGGTTTGGCTGCCGGATTTTCTTCATCAAACCAAGTAATGGGAGTTAGAAAGACAACAGACTTTCTAGAAAAAGCTACTTGGGGATTGGCTATAACAATTATTGTTCTTAGCATTTTGACAGCCAAGTTTACTGTTAAGCGTGGCACATTGCCTGAGTCGCAAGTTGAAGTGGAGATGCCATCACCGCTCAATCCATCAACAGCTCCAGATGTAAGCCCCAATATGCCTATACCTTCTCAGCCTGTTCCAAGTGAACAACAACCTGAGTTGCCTGCAGAGTAAAATCTGAGATAGAATAACATATTATAGAATATAGATAAAGGAATCGAAGTTGACTCGGTTCCTTTATTGTGTTATGCCTCATTGATAAAC
>CAZUHZ010000016.1:0-22023 GCA_964620895.1 uncultured Dysgonomonadaceae bacterium
TCCCACCTCATCCATTGCAATAGAGAGTTGAGCAGAACTATTGGCATCTATCATCAGAGCATCGCTCAATACGATAGGCGGATTGGGATTACGAATACCTATATCTATTGTCTCAGTTGCAGTTTGTCCACCGCCTGTAGCTTTTATGCGTACTTGCTCTGCTCCTATTTTAGTGCCCGCTTTTAGTTTGAAATAAACTATTTGATCTCCTATTTTGTCAAACTGAATTGTTTGCGATGCTCCATTTTCGAGTTTAAGCAATCCATCTGTTTCAATAGATACTTGCACATTACGTACAGAATTGTCCATAGCAAATACATTGACTGGCAACCAAACCTCTTCGTTAGGTCCCATTACGCGTGGCAAGGTTGAGAGCGTCATCAATGGATTGTTTACAGCTACAGTTTTCTCTGCGCTTCCATAAGTGCCGTCTCCACCTGCAACAACCATTACTCGCACCGAGCCAACATAAGGAGGCAACTTCACTTTGTGCGTTTTAATCTCTCCAGCTTTTATAGTGAAAGGTCCCATGAATCGGACAATGGGTTTGAAACGATTCACTTTATCGCTCGAAGCCTTCAGCGCCTCATCGCCACCAATACTCAATAACGTACCGAACATTCCTGTGTTCGCGCCCAATACACGGTCATACAAATCCCACGTTCGAACTCCCAATGCCTCTTTGGCATAGAAATGACTCCATGCATTGGGAGTTTTAAATCCTGTCAAGTCAAGCAATCCCTCATCAACAATAGCTAATGTATAGGTCATTGGTTTCTTCGATTTCTCAGATATTGAAATGGTGAATTCCTTTTCGGGTTGCAATTCATTGGGCATAGAAATAACAGGAGTCAGACGACTCTCTTTGTTCTCCACATCAATATTCTGCACGCCATACATTCTTATGGGCAAATCATTGGCGGTTTGAGCATGTGGTTGCAATAGTGTAGCGAAAATATAGACATTGGGATTCATCTCCGTTGTTATGGTGAAGCTATACTTAGTGTCTTCTTTATCAGAAGTCTTCACCCATTCGCGTTGAATTACTTTCGTGCCATTCTCAATGCTAACAAGAACTCTACCCTCTGAACTACTTGGAATAGTAACAGTTGCTTTCTCCCCAACTTGATAAACGGGTTTGTCTGTTGTGAATGCTAACATGGTCAATCCGCTTGGATCTCTTCTGTCTGCACGACCTCTTGAAGCAGGCCAATCGACATAGAACATGGTTCCTGTAGTGTGTCCACTTTCTGTGTCTTTCACCAACATGAGATAGCGTCCCCAATCTGGATAATCTACTTGGAAGTTCACTTTGCCTTCGCCATTTGATGTGGACAAAGTTCCTTGTGCTACAGGACTCACAGCAGTATTATTGATATAAGAACCCAAATCTTCTTCAGAACTATTCCACCACCAACTCCAATTGAGTTTATAAACTTTGTAAGACATATTAGCTCGTGATACTTTCTGTCCGTTAGGAGAAAGCGATACAATATCGAAGACTAAAGCATTGTCTGTTTCAAGGAACCTCCCTTGGGGAGCTTTTGGAGCTTTTACTCCTGCATATACTTTATAGGGCGAGTAGTAAATGGTTTGCGCGTAGAAACTCATATCGCCACCCGATTCATAAACCCTTGATAAGATATTGCCTCGCAACATTCCAGGCGCATTTTCAGCCATTGGAACTTTTGAGTTGATCCCTGCAACGCCTGAAGCATTGAGGTTCCCTTCAAACAATGAATGTCTATTAGTATTAAATTGAGAAAGAGGATTATTGAATTCGTATCCTTCATAATTCTTGAACGGATGTTCCGTCTTGGAAAGGGACAAACTCAGCTCAGCTTTCAAGTTAGAGGCTGGTGCTCCATGCAACCATTGTGCATTGAGCGTTCCAGAGAAGGTTCCTCTGCTCGCATCAAATATAGAATCTGTTTCTAAGCGAACTTTCAATCTATTGGGTTTGATGGACTCTATGCGCAAAGGTTGATAAAAAGATGTTCCACCTACTTTTATGTAAGATTGCCAAACGCCCGTTTGGGCTGAAGGGTCGGTAACAATAGTAAAAGTGTAGAATCCGTTTTCACTCTTCGTCTCCACTTGGCGTTGAAAGAATTGGCGAGTTGGAGTATATACTTCCAAAACAACAGGATGATTTTTGGGTAACTTTTGTTCTTTATCTTCTAATATAAACGAGACATGAATAGTATCGCCTGGTCGCCATACTCCACGCTCACCGTAGGTGTAACCTTTTATTCCTTTTTGAATCTCTTTACCGCTTACATCAAAGTTGCTCAACGAGAGAGAGAGTTCTTCTTTGAGCTCTAAATAGCCCTTTTCATCGCCGTCTTCTGCAGTAACCACAAAAGGTCTCCCTTTTTTGTAGTCGATATTGGCAAAGCCATTCTTATCGGTAGTGGAACTACCCATCTCTTGCATCTGATAGTTGTAGAGGGTTACATTTACTCCTGATAATGGATCGGTAGTAAGTATATCATTTACTGCAACAGTAAGCGAATTATTATTACCAGCTTTGGCAATCAGACCAATGTTAGATGCTAATACAAATGATTCTACTGTTTTATTTCTATCCATGAAATAGGAAGCTTTGCAAGGATCATCCTTTTCGTTCCAGTTATACTCACTCCAATCTATATCTTCGTAATAATAAGGTTGCGTTTCGTCCCACACGCTCTCATCTTCTTCAGTAATGAGTTCGTTTGAAAAACTACGCATGGCGTTTCCTTGCGGAATGATAGGAGTAATATTACCGCATTTATAGAGGGAGTAATCTTGTTGCATACTTAACTGCACCATATATATCGCTCCTGGATCTTGCTCTATGAGTGGTGCTAAATCGAGTGCGAACTGATTCCAGCGAGTTAAGTCTTTTGTTTTGTCAGAGTCTAATCTGACACGTAATTTCTTTATCAATCGCCCAAAACGACGGATTTCACCTGAAGAGTTTTCAGATAAAGAGCCCGATTGTAGGTAATATAGTATATTGTCTTGGTATATCTTTATTATCTTCACATCTACCGCCCACAAGTTCACTGCGCTAAATGGTAATGTGAGTTGTTCTGAATTGGGGAGTATATTGCCACTCTTTTCAACTTTTATTTGTGGCTTTTCGTCATCCACTTTCAGTTGATAGGTATAATCCTTAGTTAGTCCTAATCCAATATTGTTTTTAATTCCTTCATTTAAGTGCAGATTCAGTTCATCTTTTGGAAATGTTTCGGGGTAGATGAAAAGCACATTCTTATCAACTCTATAGGTGAAGTTATTAATTCCTGAAGCCACAATAAGTCCTTTCATGTCTTGATCTAACGCTAAGGTGCTACTAAATGTTACACGTATATTTTTACTGCCATCATCATACATTCTTACATCTACTATATTCAATTCAGTTTCAGGTATAGAGGAAAAATCTATTGAATACTTATCAGACTTCTTTACATCAATTGGTTTGCCATCAACCTGTAGTTCATACGACCTCTCTTGTGATGTTCGCTCCAAGCTGTCCACAACAATGCGATAGGATGTTTCACTCAATGGCATCACATTTACCTTCGCTTCTTTGTTTGTTCCCTTAAGAGAAAACATATTTTGAATATCTTCTACTGAAGCGGCATTAATTAATTTCAGAGTACCCTCAACGCGATTCCAATTCAAATCGTTAGAATTAATGGGCATGTAAGGCAACAAATCAAAACTGTAGTTCTGTTCACTCACTTTAAAGTAAAAGTTGAAAGCACGAAACTTATCTACCACCTTCAACAGTTTATCTAATTGTAGTTTTGCTACATACTCTTTGCCCATTTTCAACTCGCCAGCATCGGGTATAAAACGAAGTGCTCTGGAGTTTATCCAAACCGTTTTCCCCTTTATGCTTGGAGAAAAAGAGAATAACTTGTCTTTTACTTCTGCATTTAACTCCACTGCTGGCATCTCTTGCGTCAACTCTACTTGAATGTAGGATTGAGGGGAAATTGTGCCATAAGTAAACCCTGAGATGTATTGTACAAAGTCGGGGTCTATCTGTTTTGATTTTTCACTCTTGCACGAGGAGAACAATACTCCGATTAACACTATTAATAATAAGGAAGAAGCACTTGAAAGTATGTTTCGCATAATCAAATTGGTATTAAAACAATGAGATAAGATGTACTATTAGTTATAAACAACCTGTATCTTGATTTGTTGCTTATTTTAAGGCAAATAAAAGGAGTAATTTTAGAAATCTATATAGGGAGTAATTCTCTCAATGTCTTTAGATGTAAACTCGTCTAACATTGCCAACTGATTGATTGATGGAATAGGTCCTATGCGTTTGCGCAAGTTTACTATTGCTTTGGTCTGCTCAAAGTTGATATAAGGATGGGCGAGTATCTCTTTGAATTCCAGTTGGTTGATGTTTATCTTCACACAACTAGCTGTACCAAAGTCTTCTTCACGAATGAAAGGAGCAATAGCTTCAAACAACTCATCACTAAAGCCATACACCTCTTTCAATTGATTGATAGAGATATAGCCACCTAGCATATCTCTATACTTAACAATGCGTGCTGAATAAGCACTACCTATACCAGGCACTTTTTTCCACTCAGCCGTATCAGTTTCGTTTAAGCTAATAGAAGCTGGAGCTGTAAACTTTTCTTGTTTTATGTATTGAGGTTTTTCTGTGTAGCTTTTAGTATCATGCCTCTCATTTGATTTATTTACATTGTCACGTGAACTGTTTTTATTGGACTTTGCAGTAGCATTATAACCATAGCTCTTTGATTCAACCTTTTTATCTTGAAGGCTCTCTTGCAAACGATCGAAAGCAGCAATAAGAGAATCATTTTGAGGAATAGAGATAGGATCTCTGCTTCTCCTTGATAATAGGACATTGAGTCCAAAAGAGAGTATAATAATCACCACCAGTATTAAAACAGCTATTTTCTCAGCAGGTGAAAAATAAAGATAGTCTTTCCAACGCATACAGTTTATGTTAACATAGATGATAAAGATAAGAATAATTTTTTTATTCAACCAAATAAAACAGTAACTTTGACATCATATTTGACTATTAATGGTCAAATGAAGCTCATGGTCATCATCTACCCATAGTATGGTTTTAAATTATATTTGGATTGGTTTCTTTCTTATCGCATTTGTGGTAGCACTTATTAAGCTTGTTTTTCTGGGCGATGTAGGTGTCTTTACAGAGATAATGAACTCAACTTTCGAAACTGCAAAGCTCGGGTTTGAAATTTCTTTAGGACTTACAGGCGTGCTATCCCTCTGGTTGGGCATTATGAAAATTGGAGAACGTGGAGGTATGATTAGTGTTTTTTCTCGTGCTGCAGCTCCACTATTTACTAAACTATTCCCCGATATACCTAAAGGGCACCCAGCTTCCGCTGCTATTCTGATGAACATCTCTGCCAATATGCTAGGGCTTGATAATGCAGCAACGCCCTTTGGATTGAAGGCAATGGATGAGTTACAAAAAATAAACCCCAACAAAAACCAGGCTTCTAATCCGATGATTATGTTTTTGGTGCTGAATGCCTCGGGACTTACCCTCATCCCCATATCAGTGATGGTGTATAGGGCGCAAATGGGAGCTGCCAATCCTTCTGACATTTTCATTCCAATAATGATGGCAACTTTCGTTGCTACGCTAGTAGGCACTTTAGCTGTCTGTATAAAACAACATATCAATATATTTAATAAAGCTATCATTGGGTTCTTTGGTGGACTTGCTTCAATTATAGCTTTAACTGTGATAGCCTTCCAAAGCTTACCACAAGATCAAGTAAACGTTGTGTCTAGCCTTATAGCCAATATTATTCTCTTTACTATTATCACAGCATTTTTAATAAAAGGATTAAAGAGTAGAATAAACGTATTTGAAGCTTTTATTGATGGAGCAAAAGAAGGTTTTCAAACTGCTGTTAGGATTATCCCTTACCTAATAGCTTTATTAGTTGGTATTGGAGTTTTTAGAGCATCGGGAGCAATGGATTTTATGATGGATGGAATAAAAGCTTTTGTTGGATTGTTTGGTGGCGACACGCAATGGGTGGATGGAATGCCAACTGCCTTAATGAAACCCTTAAGTGGGAGTGGTGCTAGAGGAATGATGATCGACACCATGAGAGAATTTGGAGCTGACTCATTTGCAGGACGATTATCTTCTGTTTTGCAAGGTGCTACCGACACTACATTCTATATTGTTGCTGTTTACTACGGAGCTGTTAACATCAAAAACTCACGCTATACTGTTCCCTATGCGCTTTTGGCGGATTTAGCAGGCGTTGTAGCAGCAATATTTATAAGCTACCTATTCTTTGGTTAGCTATAACTTAAAGAAATAGACTTAAACTAAAACACGTTACAATTAAATGGATATAACTTTTCAATCAGAGGGAGTAGAGCATCCCCAAATAGACGAGGATAGAATAGCTAACTGGATAGAAAGCATAGCAAAACAATACAATAAAGAGGTGGGAGAAATTGCCTATCTGTTTTGTGACGATAAAAAAATAGTAGAAGTAAACCAAGAATATCTTAATCACGACTTCTACACAGACATCATTACATTCGATTATTCTGAAGAAACCACGATATCGGGAGATGTAATTATTAGTTTACAAACGGTCGAATCGAATTCACAAATGTATAAAACTGATTATACAGAGGAGCTACATCGTGTAATTATTCATGGCATTCTACATTTATGCGGACAAGATGATTGTACAGAAGAAGAAGAAAATGCAATGCGTAATGCAGAAAATAATGCCTTGAAAATCTTCTTTTCCAACAATAACATTCAGTAAGTCATAATCCACCCTTTATCTTCTGACACTCAACTTTTTCACCTTTCAGGTCTCTACTTCCCTAGAATCTTCTGTTTGAGACAAATTTGTTTTTGTTTTTGCTATTCATTATTAACAGTAAGAGCAATACCTAAAGTTTTCTTTTTTAGTACCTTTGTTACTTACTTGGTAAATTATGGAATTTAATTACGATATATTAGTAATAGGTGCTGGCCATGCTGGTTGCGAAGCCGCAGTCACCGCAGCAAACTTAGGATCAAAAACTCTTTTGATTACTATGGATATGAACAAGATTGCACAAATGAGTTGCAATCCTGCTGTGGGCGGCATAGCCAAAGGTCAGATAGTAAGAGAAATTGATGCTTTAGGTGGACAGATGGGGATAGTAAGCGATAAAACTACTATTCAATTTCGTATGCTCAACATGTCGAAAGGCCCAGCTATGTGGAGTCCTCGTTCGCAGAACGACCGCGAGAAATTCATTAATGCATGGCGAGGTATTATTGAGAATACAGACAATCTTTTTCTATGGCAAGATGCCATGACGCAATTAATAATAAAAGATGGCGAAGCTGTTGGTGTGAAAACTCAAATGGGTGTAGAGTTCTATGCTAAAACTGTAATTCTTACCAATGGAACCTTTTTGAATGGTTTGATACATGTTGGAGAGGTTCAGTTTGGAGGAGGCAGAGTATCTGAACCTTCATCATACGGAATAACAGAGCAATTAAAAGAATTAGGGTTCACTGCCGACAGAATGAAAACAGGTACTCCAGCCAGAGTTGATGGACGAACAGTTGACTTCTCATTGATGGAAGAACAGGCAGGCGATAAAAGCTTCCACAGATTCTCTTATCTTGATACTGTTCAAAGAGAATTGAAACAACGCAGTTGTTGGATTACTTTTACCGACGAGCATGTACACGAGGCATTGCGTAAGGGGCTGGAATTTTCACCTCTTTACAACGGCCAGATTAAAAGTCTCGGACCACGTTATTGCCCCAGTATAGAAACCAAAATGGTGACTTTTGCGGAGAAAACAAGTCACCAAATATTTTTAGAACCAGAAGGCGAAACCACTCATGAGTATTACTTGAATGGGTTCTCCTCTTCCCTACCCTTACACACACAAATTGAAGCATTAAAGAGGGTTCCTGCATTTCGCAACGTTCATATATTCCGTCCTGGTTATGCTATCGAATATGATTTTTTTGATCCTACTCAATTAGAAGCTACACTTGAAACCAAATTGATTAAAAACCTTTACTTTGCAGGACAAATAAACGGAACCACAGGCTATGAAGAAGCTGCAGGGCAAGGAATGATGGCAGCAATAAATGCGCACATTAAATGTCATGGTGGCAAACCATTCACACTTCGTAGAGATGAAGCGTATATAGGTGTATTAATAGACGATCTTATTACAAAAGGGGTGGACGAACCCTACCGAATGTTTACATCAAGAGCTGAATATAGAATTCTCTTAAGACAAGACAATGCTGACGAAAGACTAACTAATAAAGCGGCCGAGCTTGGCTTAGCCAAACAAGAAAGAGTTGATCTTTTAAATGAGAAAACCAACGAGGTGAATCGTATCATTGAATTCAGTAAAAAATACTCGTTGAAACCAGATAAAATAAACAGCTTCTTAGAATCTGTTGGCACTTCCCCCTTAAGACAAGGAGTGAAATTAATAGAGCTACTCGCTCGTCCACAAATTTCAATTGAAACTGTAATGGAGGCAATACCTGCTTTGAAAGAACAGGTAGAGATGATCACAAACAGAAAAGAAGAAATAATTGAATCAGCAAACATTAAAGTAAAGTACGAGGGTTACATCAAAAGAGAGCGTTTAATAGCAGATAAGATAACTCGTTTGGAAGATATTGATATAAAAAACAAGTTCAACTACAAAGAGATTCTCTCAATATCGACAGAAGCTCGTGAAAAACTAGCTACAATTAACCCGCAAACAATTGCACAAGCAAGCAGAATTCCGGGAGTTTCTCCCAATGATATATCTGTGCTGCTTGTCTTACTTGGAAGATAAAAGAATAATGTTCCACGTGAAACATTTTAAACATAATATTAAATAGATAAGAGTATGAGCGTTGAAAACTTGAAAAAAGTTGTAAGAAACATTTCCAATTTCCCCATTGATGGAATAGAATTTAAAGACATCACTACCCTATTCCAATCACCTGAAAGCTTACAAGAGCTGTCTGATATAATGTATGAAAAATACAAAGATAAAGGTATTACCAAAGTTGTAGGTATAGAATCTAGGGGATTCTTTATGGGTCCTGCAATAGCGCTCCGCTTGAATGCGGGATTTGCACCTATAAGAAAGCCTGGTAAACTCCCATTTGATGTGTACGAGGAGAGTTACACAAAAGAATATGGTGTAGATACCATACAAATACATGCAGACGCATTGAGTGAAGAGGATGTGGTGTTGCTTCATGACGACTTGTTAGCAACGGGAGGAACCATGCTAGCAGCATACAAGCTGGTAAAAAAAATGAATGTAAAGAAAGTATATCTCAATTTTCTTATCGAGCTAGAGGATTTAGATGCTCGAAAGCTATTTCCTGAAGATTTGGAAGTAGATTCAATTTTAAAATTTGATATTTAACGAGAAGCAGAGTTTATGAATGACGATATAAAATCGACTCTTTCCATAATACCTCATCAACCTGGGTGTTATCAGTTTTTCGACAAAGAAGGAACGGTTATTTATATTGGTAAAGCAAAAGATTTAAAAAGAAGGGTGTCGTCTTACTTCAATAAAGAGCACGACAGCCCCAAAACTCGTATTCTTGTACGCAATATTTCAAAGATAAAATACATTGTGGTGAAGACCGAGGAAGATACATTTCTTCTTGAAAACAATCTAATCAAACAATACCAACCACGTTACAATGTACTCCTCAAAGACGATAAAACATACCCATCAATAGTTGTAAAGAAAGAATTCTTCCCTCGTGTCATGCAAACGCGCAATATACAACGCGATGGATCGCGCTACTTTGGTCCCTATACATCAGTAATGTCAGTAAGAGCACTACTTGAAACTATACGAAAGGTTTACAAGGTTAGAACTTGTAGATTGAATCTAACTCCAGAAAATATAAGAGCTGGAAAATTTAAAGTGTGTCTTCAATATCATATTAAAAGGTGCGAAGGACCGTGTGAGGGATTACAATCGCAAGACGAATACAATAAAAACGTACAAGAGATTCTTGAAATACTAAAAGGCAATGTTGGTATAATAAGCAAGAAAATTTACAAAGAGATGCAAGATTGCGCAGACAATCTTCAGTTTGAAGAGGCACAAGAGCTGAAAGAAAAGTACGAAATGATTGAAAACTTCAGAGAACGCTCTACTGTAGTTAGTAATTTCGGATATAACATAGATGTGTTTTTCTGTTCAGATGATGAGCAATCTGCTTATATAAATTACCTACACGTCGTAAACGGTTCAATAATTCAAGCCTATACTTTTGAGTACAGAAAGAAACTGGACGAGAGCAAAGAAGAACTTCTTGCCATGGGAATTGTAGAAATGAGGCAACGCTACAAAAGTGAATCCAAAGAAATTATTGTTCCTTTTATTCCAGATATCCAATTAACAAATGTTGAATTCACTATTCCTCAAAGAGGAGACAAAAGAAAACTTTTGGCACTTTCAGAACAAAATGTAAAGCAATATAGAGTAGATAAATTAAAGAAAGCAGAGATATTAAACCCAGAACAACGCTCTACTCGACTCTTAAAAACAGTACAAAAAGATTTACATCTCAAAGAACTTCCAATCCATATTGAGTGTTTTGACAACTCAAATATACAAGGCACTAATCCTGTTGCAGCTTGTGTTGTTTTTAAAAAAGGCAAACCATCTAAAAAAGATTATCGACATTTTGCAATTAAAAGCGTCGTAGGTGCAAATGATTACGCATCAATGCAGGAAGCAATTCAAAGACGCTACTCTCGCGTAGTTAACGAAGGCGGAGATATGCCGCAACTCATTGTCGTTGACGGCGGTAAGGGACAATTAAGCGCTGCAGTAGAAGAACTCAGAAAAATGGACTTGTACGGAAAAATTGCAATAATCGGTATCGCAGAACGATTGGAGGAGATTTATTTCCCAAATGACTCCATTCCACTCTATCTTGATAAAAATTCAGAAACATTAAAACTTGTCCAATATTTACGTGACGAAGCTCATCGATTTGGATTAGCCTTTCATCGTAAAAAAAGAAGCAAAGCTCAAATTGGTTCTGAGCTAGATGAAATAAAAGGTATTGGACCAGTTTCAAAGAAAAAACTGTTAGGTCATTTCAAAAGTATTAAAAGAATAAGAGAAGCTGAACTGAATGAGATTGTAGAGGTGCTAGGAGAAAGTAAAGGAAAGATTGTAAATAACTGGTTTAACAAAAAATAAAAATGCGTGTTCTTATCCAAAGAGTTACAGAAGCGAGTGTCACAATAGATGAAGCTGAACAAAGTCGTATTTCACATGGAATGTTAGTATTGGTTGGCATAGAAAATGACGATAACGACGATGACATAGAGTATCTGTGCAAGAAAATAATTAATTTACGTATATTTGATGACGAAAATGGTGTGATGAACGAATCTGTTCTGCAAACAAAGGGTGAACTTATGGTCATTTCACAATTCACTTTGCATGCAATTACAAGAAAGGGAAATAGACCTTCTTATATAAAAGCTGCAAAACCAGATATAGCTATTCCGATATATGAGAGATTTTGCAAGCAACTGGAAACACAATCTGGCATTGAGCTCAAGACTGGTGTGTTTGGTGCTGATATGAAAGTATCACTCATAAATGATGGGCCTGTTACAATATGGATAGATTCTAAAGAAAGATAAGCCAATGACTATAAAGGAAGCACAGGAGACTGTGGATAAATGGATACAAACGTATGGAAAACGCTATTTCAGCGAACTCACAAATATGGCTGTTTTGACAGAAGAAGTAGGCGAGTTAGCACGAATAATGGCTCGAACTTATGGCGATCAATCATTTAAAAACAATGAACTATCTAAAGATTTAGGTGATGAAATGGCAGATGTTCTTTGGGTGTTGATTTGCCTTGCTAATCAAACAGGAATTGATTTAGAAGAAGCATTGATAAAGAACATTGATAAAAAGACTCTTCGCGATTCCGTGAGACATCTCAATAATCCTAAACTTGACAATAACGAGAGTAAATAAAGTCTTATTTAAAGAAATCATAAACAAATAAATAATATATAGACATGATGGACAAGTATAGAAAGGCACTTATAGACAATGCATTGAAACTTTCTGATGAAGCTGTTGCAGAAAAAGTCAACAAAATAATATCAGAGAAATCAGACGAGAATAACAAAATAGAAGTATTAAGGGAAATATATAGTTGTATCGATCTTACTACACTCAATACAACTGATACGCGTGAAGATATATGGCAATTCACAGATAAAGTAAACAAGTTTGAAGGTACTAACCCCTTAATCAAAAATGTTGCAGCTATTTGTGTGTTTCCAAATCTTGTGAAGACAGTAAAAGAGTCATTAACTGCCGATGTAAAGATTGCATCGGTATGTGCAGGATTCCCATCTTCTCAAACATTTTTAGAAGTTAAGATAGCAGAGATAGGATTGGCTGTATTGGATGGTGCAGATGAAATTGATGTTGTACTCAATGTAGGCCTATTTTTGAACGATGAAATTGAAGAGCTGTGCGAAGAGATAGATGAAATAAAAGAAGCTTGCCACGAAGCAAAACTAAAAGTAATTTTAGAAACTGGTGCACTCAAGAGTGCTGAAAAGATTAATAAAGCATCCATACTTGCATTGTATTCAGGAGCCGACTTCTTAAAAACCTCTACTGGCAAAGTTTATTCAGGTGCTACATTGGAGGCAGCCTTTGTGATGTGCAGTGCTATAAAAAGTTACTATAAGAAAACAGGTATCAAGAAGGGCATTAAAATATCAGGAGGAGTATCAACAGTGGAAGATGCAGTAAACTATTACACCATAGTTAAAGAAGTTTTAGGCGAAGAGTGGTGCAACCAAGATCTCTTTAGAATAGGTGCAAGCAGACTGGCAAACACATTGCTAGAAGCAGCACAATAAAACACATAGACGATAAGACTAAACTAATTCAAAAAATATACAAACATCAATTATTAAAAATGAAAACAAAACTTATTGCTTTTCTTTGCACAATTGGCTTATTGGCTGGAAGTGTTGTACAAGCACAAAAGCATCAGAAGCCTTATTGGCAGGATGTAGAAGTTGTAGCGGTAAACAAAGAATACCCACGTACTTCTTTTATGACATTCGACAATAAGACAAATGCTCTTGTAGAGAAGTTTGAAGAGAGCAAATATTACCATTCTTTGAATGGTACTTGGAAGTTTTACTTTGTAGAAGGATATAAGCAACTTCCTGAAAACATTACTGACCCTAATGTATCAACTAAGGATTGGGCAGATATACAAGTACCTGGTAACTGGGAAGTACAAGGCTTTGGTACAGCAATCTACACCAATCATGGTTATGAATTTCAACCAAAAAACCCACAACCCCCTACCCTACCCGAGATGAATCCTGTGGGAGTTTACAGAAGAGACATAGACGTTACATCGGATATGCTAAATCGTGATCTATTCTTACACATTGCGGGTGCCAAAGCTGGAGTTTATGTTTATATCAATGGTAAAGAAGTTGGCTATAGCGAAGATTCTAAAAATCCCGCCGAATTTAAGATAAATGATTACATAGAAGCTGGTAACAATACATTGGTGCTTAAGATATTCCGTTGGTCAACAGGCTCCTACCTTGAGTGTCAAGACTTTTGGCGCATATCGGGTATAGAAAGAGATGTATATCTTTGGTCTCAACCAAAGACACATATACGCGACTTTGTTGTTAAATCTGATCTAGATGAGACCTATACTGATGGCAACTTTGCATTGAAAACAATGATAAAAAACAGCAAGGCAACAAAGAGCGAAGTTGAAGTAGGATATGAATTATTAGACAACAGTAAAAATGTTATTGCATCAGATAAACAAACAGTTACCTTAGAAGCAGGCGAGGAAAAAGATGCTCTTTTCAATGAAAAAATCAAGAATCCATTGAAATGGACTTCAGAGTCACCCAGCCTATACAGTCTTGTAATGACTGTGAAAGAGAACGGTGCAGTTACTGAAGTAGTACCATTTACTGTAGGTTTCCGTTCAATAGAAATAAAACCGGTGACTGACGACTCAGGACGAGTTGATAATCTATTTTTAGTAAACGGACAACCCATCAAGCTTAAAGGTGTGAATGTGCACGAACACAATCCTAAAACAGGTCACTATATGACTGAAGATTTAATGATTAAAGACTTCGAATTGATGAAATTGCATAACATCAATACAGTGCGTTTGGCTCACTACACACAAAGCAGACGTTTCTACGAATTATGCGATTTGTACGGACTGTACGTGTACGACGAGGCAAACATAGAATCTCATGGCATGTATTACGACCTTAGAAAAGGTGGTACATTAGGTAACAATCCCGACTGGATAACCCCTCACATGGATCGTATAATGAATATGTATGAAAGAAACAAAAATCACCCATCAGTAACAATATGGTCTATGGGCAACGAGGCAGGTAACGGATACAACTTTTACCAAGCTTATCTGTGGATAAAAGAACAAGATCAGGAGTGGATGGCAAGGCCAGTAAACTACGAGCGCGCCTTGCTTGAATGGAATACCGATATGTATGTTCCTCAATACCCAACAGCAGCCTGGTTAGCTCAAATTGGAGAGAAAGGCTCTGATAGACCCGTTGTACCTTCTGAGTATTCTCATGCAATGGGTAACTCTAATGGAAATCTAGCTCTTCAGTGGAAGGAGATTTACAAATATGCGAACCTACAAGGTGGTTACATTTGGGACTGGGTGGACCAAGGCATTGAAGAGACTGACGAAAATGGTGTAATGTATTGGACGTATGGTGGCGACTATGGAGAAAACACACCAAGCGATGGAAACTTCCTGTGCAATGGAATTGTGAATCCTGATAGAGACCCCCACCCTGCTATGAACGAGGTGAAATATGTTCACCAAAACTTTGCTGTGGAAGAGGTGGATGCGGAAGCAGGTAAATTCAATATTATCAATCGCTTCTATTTCACTACTTCAGAAGGGTACGATGTAAGATACAACATAACACGCAATGGTGTAAAAATAAAGAGTGGTAAAGTTGATATAGAGCTTGATCCACAAGAGAGTAAAGAAGTAACAATCGATATCCCTTCAATAAAAGATGATAATAGTGATGAGTATTTTGTGAACTTCGAAGTTATACAAAAGAATGCAACACATCTTGTTCCAAATGGTCACATTGTAGCTATTGAGCAGTTCAAAATAAACAAAACTCAAGCAGCAAAACAACTATACACAGCATCAAAAGGAGCAAAACTGAATAGCACAACAACTGAAAGTGAGATTACAGTGAAATCTTCATCAGTTAACTTTGTGTTCAACAAAGAGAGCGGTCTAGTGACCTCTTATAAAGTAAACGGTACAGAATACTTTGATAAAGGATTCGGACTGCAACCCAATTTTTGGAGAGCCCCGAATGATAATGACTATGGTAACGCAATGCCCAATCGCTTGCAAGTATGGAAACAATCTAGCAAAAACTTCAATGTAGTTGAAGCTAAAGCTTATAACGAGGGCAGCAGTGTTGTAATAGAAGCTAACTATCTGCTTGCAGCAGGAAATCTTTATATAGTAAAATATAGAATAGACCCTTCTGGAGTTCTAAAAGCAAACATTGAGTTTACTTCTACTGATATGCAAGCCGCAGAAACAGAAGTATCAGAAGCCACTAAACTAGCTACCTTCTCACCAGGAGCCGATGCAGCACGCAAATCATCGTCCGAATTAAACGTACCACGTATAGGAGTTAGATTCAGACTTCCTGTGAATATGAATAAAGTGAAATACTTTGGTCGTGGACCAGATGAGAACTATATAGATCGATTAGCAGCATCAAAAGTAGGTGTGTATAGCACTACAGCCGAAGATATGTACTATCCTTACGTAAGACCACAAGAGAATGGTCACAGAACCGACACACGCTGGGTTGCTTTCACAAGCGGAGGCAAAGGGCTACTTGTTGTTGCCGATGAAACAATTGGCTTTAATTCGCTTAGAAACAGCATTGAGGACTTCGACTCTGAAGAAGCAACAAATCGCCCCTATCAGTGGCACAACTTCACAGAAGATGAAGTACAAGATGAAGAGAGAGCAAAAAACAATATGCCTCGTCATACTCACATCAATGACATTTCGCCACGCGATTTCGTAGAAGTAAGTTTAGATTTGAAACAACAAGGAGTAGCCGGATACGATAGTTGGGGCGATAGACCTCTTCCAAAGTACACGTTACCTGCAAACAGAGATTACAGTTGGGGCTTTACACTGGTACCAATAAACAATAGTAATGAGATCAACAAAAAATCAGTTTTAAAGTACTAAAATACAACTTCAAAATATAAAGGCAGGTTTTCACAAATCTGCCTTTTATATTTTCTATACAATTTGAACATACCATTATAAACATGGAATTTAAATTGTTATATTTGTGGTATTAATATCAATCTATCAGTCCACTCTCAAGACAATCTGCCAAAATTGCTCTATAGAGAATTTAGAGGTGAAAGGTAAAAGGTTTGGTTTTTCGGAGTTGGCTCATCTATTTAACTAAAAAACAAAACAATGAAAAAAAATGTACTCTCACTATTATTGTTGTTCATTAGTCTATTTAGCTATTCACAACAGATTGCTAAAGGTGTTGTGTATGAAGATACCAACAACAATGGTAAAAAAGATCGCAGTGAAGTAGGCATACCCAATGTAGCAGTTTCAAACGGAACTGATGTTATACTTACAGACGAAAAAGGACACTATTCTATTCCAGTAATGAATGGCAACACCATCTTCATGATAAAACCTAGCGGTTATGCAACAGCTATTGATGAAGATTTTATTCCTCAGTTTTTCTATCACCATAAACCCAATGGTTCTCCCAAACACTTTGCTTATGAGGGAGTAGCACCCACAGGAAAGCTTCCAAAGTCAATCGATTTTCCACTTTACAAACAAGACGAAACAGACGACTTTACAGCAATTATCTTTGGAGATCCACAAACTGGCTCTATGGCTGACATGGACTACTTTACCCGTAAAATAATTGATGATGTAGAAAAAACAGACAAAACACTTTTCGGTATCAGTTTAGGAGATATTGTAGGAGACAGACTTGATTTACAGCCTGTTTATAAAGAGAGAATGCGTAGTATAGGGCTACCATGGTACAATGTGATTGGCAATCATGATATAAACTACGATGCCTTAACTGATGAGCTATCGGACGAGACATTCCAAAAAAACTTTGGAACTGCCAATTATGCTTTCAATTACGGCGATGCTCATTTTATTATTCTCGACAATATCCTCATTCCCGATCCACGAGGTTATGCTTATTGGGGTGGCTACAGGCTCGATCAACTTCTTTTCTTAGAGAACAACCTGAAGCATGTACCTAAAGACAAGCTAGTTGTATTATCGCAGCATATTCACATGAAAGGCGATTGGGGCTACCGACCTGAAGACCGTCAAAGATTGTTCGACTTGCTTAAAGATTACGACAATATCCTTATTTTGTCAGCTCACTCACATCTACAACAACAAATAGAACACGGCACTAAAGAAGGGTGGAAGGGAAAAACCCCCTTGCATGAACACAACGTAGCTACTACTTGTGGAGACTGGTACTCTGGTGTAAAAGATGCCAATGGACTGCCCGATGCTACGATGCGCGATGGTACACCTCCAGGATATGCATTCCTCAATATCAAAGGAAATAGCTACGATATAGATTATAAGGTTGCAGGAAGAGAAGCCGATTATCAGATGAATATTTATGCACCAAAAGTTGTGCCTTATAAAGGAAGAACAACCTCACAAATAGTAGTAAACTTCTTCATGGGTGGTAAAGGCGATGAGGTAGAATATAGAATTGATAAAGGTGAATGGCAAAAAATGCGTCACACTGAAATGATCGACCCTTCATACGTAATCAAGTTGATTGAGTGGGATTTCACCGATACATTGCTGCCTGGAAGTCGTCCTTCAAATGCTGTCGAAAGCACACATATCTGGACTGGAGCACTTAAACTTGATCTCCCACCAGGAGAGCACACTATTGAAGTGAAAGCTACCGATAGATACGGAAAGGAGCATTTCGGAGAAAAACAATATACCATAGCAAAGTAATCTGCTATTGATACTCAAGAGAAGCCATCTAAATCGAATTAGGTGGCTTTTCTTATTGGTAAATGTGTTTATAAAAAACCTATACGGGATAAGAAGCTACTGCACACCATCTTTTAGATCGTAACATTTACTGCAATTTAAATTACACTTATCAAGCAAAAACCGACTTTATGAGTTAAAAATCAAATCTTACGCCTACAAAACGGCAATCATGACATGAAATTCAAATCTACGGTGTAAGATTCCGCAATCATCTCATATAATTCAAATCCATCGTACAAGATTCGGCAACCATCTCATAAAGCCCAAATCTATCGCGTAGAAATTACGAAGTTGAGATAAAACTACAATCCACCACCGTGGAAATGGTATTAATGAGATAAACTTCATATCCACCACTGTGGAAATGACGAAAATGACATAAAAGTCGAATCTACCACGAACGAAATGAAAACAGAGAGATGAATGGCATTTCTACCATAAACGAGGCGATTATTGTTACTAAAACGTTAGCGATGGTCTTTGACTAGTGCGCTATTGCAAACATATTGAATAAGACACAAATAGGAAGACTTGAAGCACCTTGAATGACTTAATTACAAGCTGCTATTGTTGCAATGATGAATAATATCAATTATTTAACTTTAATTTAATACGAAACATTTCTTACTCTACGTTTTATTCGTAGATTTGTGTCATCAAAATAACAGAAAACACTTTAATATATACAACTATGGAACGATTAACCCCTCAAGAAGAGACAGTTATGCTTCACGTTTGGGAGATAGGCGAATGTGCAATAAAGGATGTTGTGGACAAAATGGAAGACCCCAAACCTCCCTACACTACAGTGGCATCAACTTTTGACAACTTGCGAAAGAAGCAATATCTAACAATGCGTCGATTCGGAAACGTAAAGGTGTTTAAACCAAAAATATCAGAAGCTGCCTATAAACGTCACTTCCTATCTGATGTGGTAAAAAGCTATTTTGATGATTCTTACAAAGAACTGGTTTCCTTCTTTGCAAAAGAACAGAAAATTACACAAGAGGAGTTGACCGAAATTATACAATTGATTGAGAAAAACAGAAAGTAATGACAATCTAATTACTTTTCTTAAAACCATTAGCAATGGAAACAATTTTGACATATATCGTAAAGGTAAATATAGCACTGGCAGTGTTCTATTTGCTATACATGGTGCTCTTTCGTAAAGACACATTTATAAAGCTGAGACGCTTTTACTTCTTATCTGCAATCATCTTCTCTCTCGCCTACCCTCTCTTTACTGTGTCGGCATTGAGCAACTTGATTGATTTGACATCACAACCAGTAGCAACTGAAACATCGGTATATATTGGTGAGGTAACAATGGGTGAAATAATGTTTGACGATGCAGAAGAGACAGGCGCTCCTATCGACTGGGCAGTGGTTGCTAATAAGATTTTGTTAGTGGGTACACTCCTCTTAAGTTTACGCTTTTTGTGGCAATTGCTCTCAATCATTCGCATCAAGCTACACAGTGAGAAAAAAAGCCTCTTTGGATACCTCTTCTATCACTTGAAAGAGGAGATAACCCCCTTTTCATTTTTTAGTTGGATATTCGTCAATAGCGAAACCCACAACGAAAAGGAGTTGAAACAGATACTATTGCACGAGCATACCCATGCCCGTCAGTGGCACTCACTCGACATACTATTGGTAGAGCTACTTCGCATTGCTTTTTGGTGGAATCCCATTGTCTGGCTCATGAAGCGAGATATGACTATCAATCTAGAATACTTAGCCGACCAAGCTGTATTGCAAGAGGGAGTGGAAACCAAAGAATACCAATACCATTTATTACAATTGACTAATCATGAAACTGCAGTTCAGATAGTGAATAACTTCAATGTATCACAACTTAAACAACGAATTATTATGATGAACAGAAACAAAACTCCCATGCGAAGCCTGGCAAAGTATCTGAGCGTATTGCCATTGGCACTGTTGCTGATTACAGCAAACAGCGTGTATGCTCAACAGAATGAACCGCGAGAAGAGGCAGCGCCGCCACAAGAACAAGAACCTATAAAGAAAGAGAGCAAGAGTGATGAGGTTTTTATAGTGGTGGAAAAACAACCAAGCTTTAAAGGAAATGTAAAAGCAATGATGGAGTTCATAGAAAGAGAAATGAAGTATCCAATAATTGCAAAAGAAACTGGAATACAAGGACGAGTAATAGTTAATTATATAGTAGAAAAAGATGGTTCTATATCTGATGTTCAAATTGTACGTGGAGTGGACCCTTCTTTGGATAAAGAGGCTATTAGGATTGTTGAAGCAATGCCAAAATGGAATCCTGGATTACAAAGAGACGAGAGAGTGAGAGTAAAATATACGCTTCCGATTTCTTTTAAATTAGATGAGAATGAGGATACTCCAGAAATGGCGACTGCAAGCATTAAGATTTTAAAAGACAAAGAAGGAGAAGAAGTTATAGTGCGTGGATACGATTCTATGAATAAAGCTTCTAAAGAAACTTTACAAAAAAAACTTGGAGATGGCAACCCGCTAATTATTGTTGACGATGTGAAAATGGAAAAAGGGTTCAGATTGAATTCTATCACGCCAACAAATATAGAGTCTATCACTGTTTTGAAAGAGAAATCAGCACTGGAGCAGTATGGAGAGGAAGGAAAAGGTGGAGTTATAGTAGTAACATTAAAAGATAGAGCTAAACCTCCAACTACAACAGGAGAAATTGCAGATTCTGAAAGAAAAACAGAGGAAGAAGAAATTTTTGTTGTAGTAGAAGACCAACCACAATTCCCTGGTGGTATGGAGGCATTGATGAAATATTTAGGAGAAAATATCAAATATCCTGTTGAAGCTCAAAAGAATAAAATTGAAGGGAGAGTTATTGTCAACTTCGTAGTCAATAAAGACGGTAGCCTCTCAGATTTTAAAGTAGTACGTGGTCAAGATCCATTGTTAGATGCAGAGGCCATTAGGGTACTCTCAACAATGCCTAATTGGAAGCCAGGAATGCAAAGAGGGCAAGCTGTGAATGTGAGGTTTACATTACCAATTGTATTTAGATTAAAAGCTGATGAAGAGGTTGAGAGTGATGCTATACAAAAACTCAAGGAAAAGGGGCCAGTGACGGTCTATGAAGAAAAAGATGACAAGCCTGATGAAGGATTTCTAAAGTATATCGCTCAAACTATTAAATACCCACTCATAGCACAAGAAAACGGAATCATGGGAGTTGTAAGGGCTGTCTATGACATTGATAAGAAAGGTGAAGTATCGAATATACGCATAACTGAAAGTGTTGACCCTTCATTGGCGGCAGAGCTTGAAAGAGTTGCAAAATTGATGCCCAAAGATATTGCATTACTAAGATCAGGCGGTAAAGCTGCTTCAGATGTAGGAATATCCGCCTTATTCAGGTTGCAAGGCGAAGGCTCTGTTCCTCCTCCCCCACCTCCTCCGGTTGAGAGTGATGTAGTGGTAGTAGGGTATGGAAAGCCTGTTGAATAAACCGAATAGGAATAATTGAAAATAAACTCCTTAAAGAAAACTTTTACTTTAAGGAGTTTATCTATATTTACTAGTAATCATTTGGAAAACAATTACAAATCTGCGGCAACTCCCAACATTTTCCTCAATTGACATGAAAAATAGTGCAAAAATGAGTAATTTTACGCCTTGAATTGAATAGTAAAATCAATATTAATATATGAAAACTAGAATCTTATTAACTTTATTAGCTGGGTTTATGGTACTCTCATGCGGACAAAAGCAAGAAAAGCTTGTTTATCCTACAACAGAAAAGAAAATTGTAACGG
>CAZUHZ010000017.1:0-20199 GCA_964620895.1 uncultured Dysgonomonadaceae bacterium
AAAGCACGATCCCAAATGCAATTGTCATCCAGAATACTAATCCTGGATCTGGAGTCAATATAGAGGCTGACAACAAAGGTAATGACATATAGTATACTTTTTATAAAATAAAACCTGCAACAACAATAGCAAAAAGAGCTACACCCTCAACAAGAGCAGCAGCAATAATCATACTCATACGGAGGTCTGGAGCCACTTCTGGTTGGCGTGCCATATTATCCATTGTTGATGTTGCAATCTTAGAAATTCCAAATCCTGCTGCAATAACTGTGATAGCAATTGCAAGGGCAGATGCTATAGAAACAAAATCCACCGCTCCTGCGGCTTGAAGTAATACTGATAATAACATAGTTTTTAATTTTAATGATTAATATTTTTAGTTCTGTATTGTATCTATTTTGCGGGTTCAGGATTTCTGGCTAAACCAATAAACACTGATGTGAGTACGGTAAAGATATAAGCCTGAATAAACGCTACAAGAAATTCTAAAAAGAAAATAAAAATGTTGAAGAGAACAGACACTACAGTCATTCCTGCATTAATTCCTGAGCCAAGGCTTACTGTGACAAAAACCAAGCTTGTTAACCCTAACATAATAGAATGACCGGCTGTGATGTTTGCAAACAGACGAATCATCAACGCAAATGGTTTGGTTATTGTTCCCACCAATTCTATAATTTGCATGAGTGGGAAGGGTGCTTTGAGAAACATGGGTACGTCGGGCCAAAATAAATCTTTATAATATGATTTAGAACCTGTAAGGTTGATAATCAAAAAAGTGAATACTGCCAACACCAATGTTACAGAAATATTACCTGTAACGTTTGCTCCACCAGGGAAGAAGGGTATTAATCCTAACAAGTTGTTGAAGAATATAAAAAAGAAAAGTGTGAGCACATAAGGTGCATACCTTTTATATTTTTTACCTATCGATGGTCTAATAACATCATTCATTAAACTCTCTATTAAAAACTCCATGCCTCCACTAAATCCTTTTTTACCTTCAAAAGATTCTCCTTCATAGTTGCGCGAAATGCCTACAATTATTAATACAAGTAGAAAAGAGCTTATTAATATGGATGTCGCATTTTTGGTAAGGGATAGGTCGAGTGGTCTTTTCTCATCTTCACCCACTCTATATACCACTTTTCCTTTATACTCTCCTTCTTGAGATATGTAATATGGGATATCATCGTAAAGTGTATGCTCTGTTTCTATATCTGACGATGAGTACATTTTGAATCCATGCTCTTTGCTATACACTATTATAGGAAGAGGTATTGTTATTGCTTTATCTTTTATTGTAAAAAGATGCCACTCGTAAGCATCGGCAAGATGCTCTAGGATTAAACTTTGCACATCTATCTCTTCATGTTTCTGCTTATTGGGCAGAGTATTGCCAGGTGCTTCTTGTGCTGATATATCGAATATCAGAAAAGAAACAGATAAAATAACTAATAATATATAGTTAAACTTTTTTATCATTGGTCTTCTTTCTTATTTGTCTGAGATAGATTTTTTCTGTTCCACTTTTCAAGTTTAATATAGACATATGTTTCTAAGAACAAGTAGAGCAGATAGAATGCTACCACCATGATAGCAAAACTTTTAATGTCTGCTGGATTAAATAGCCAATATGCGACAGTTAGCGCAAGTGCAGAAACCATTTTAACACCACGAATCAACATAAATGTATTGATTAGCTTGTTGGGCTTGTCCAACTTTAATCCTGTAAGCGTATATATTGATACAATCCCTATAATGAAAAAGAATAGGGGTATTAATGGATAATCTTGAAATGCAAGATGAGGAAAAAAGTTAGCAAGTATTAGCCAAGAACCAAGCCCTACAACTAAAACAAATAGTGTAAGTAAAAGGATGAAATTCTGTCTTAATTTTCTCATTTTATAACTGTTTCTAAACAGACTGTAACTACATTTTTCTTCACTTCGGCAAACCCACCTAAAACTTCAATTGTAGAAACCTCTTCGTCATCTTTGTCAAGTTTATATTTTATTACTCCTTCTTTTAAAGAGGAGATAATAGCACCATGGTCTTTTAGAACTGTAAATATTTCTTTAGCACCTGGTAAAGTAACAGAATAAATTGCTCCATCAAAAAGCATTCCATTGGGCGTATATATTTCTAACTTGAGATTTTTCAACTTATTGTGGATTTATTTATTTGCTTGCTCCATTAGCTTTTTGCCTTTGGCTATTGCATCATCTATAGTTCCTACGTTTAGAAAAGCCATTTCGGGATACTCATCCAATTCTCCTTCAAGAATCATTTTAAATCCTCTTACTGTTTCTTCAACAGGAACCATAACTCCGGGTAAACCTGTAAACTGTTCGGCTACATTAAAAGGTTGAGATAAAAATCGTTGCACTTTGCGAGCACGGTTCACCGTTAAACGGTCTTCATCAGACAACTCTTCCATACCTAAAATTGAGATAATATCTTGTAGCTCTTTATATCGTTGTAATATTTGAATTACATTTTGAGCTGTATCATAATGTTCTTGACCTACTATTTCGGGAGTCAATATACGTGATGATGACTCTAAAGGATCGACTGCAGGGAAAATGCCCAATCCTGATATATTACGACTCAATACTGTTGTAGCATCAAGGTGTGAGAAGGTTGTTGCGGGTGCAGGGTCTGTTAGGTCGTCAGCAGGTACATACACTGCTTGAACCGATGTAATAGAGCCTGTTTTTGTAGAGGTAATGCGTTCCTGCATAGCACCCATCTCTGTAGCCAATGTTGGTTGATATCCAACAGCCGAAGGCATTCGACCTAGTAGTGCCGAAACTTCAGAGCCTGCTTGCGTGAAACGAAAAATATTGTCTATGAAAAATAGTATATCTGCTTTTCCTTCTGTATTGATGTCGCGAAAAGACTCAGCAATTGTAAGTCCTGATAGAGCAACTGAAGAACGTGCTCCAGGGGGTTCATTCATTTGACCGAAAATAAGAGTTGCACGTGATTTTTCAACCGCATCATAATCCACTTTCGATAAATCCCAATGCCCCTCTTCCATGCTCTTCTTAAACTCATCACCATAATCGATAATGCCTGACTCAATCATTTCACGCAACAAATCGTTACCCTCTCGCGTGCGTTCTCCAACACCAGCAAAAACAGAGTATCCACCTTGACCTTTTGCAATATTGTTTATCAACTCTTGAATGAGAATTGTTTTACCAACACCCGCACCTCCAAACAGACCAATCTTTCCTCCTCGAGAGTAAGGTTCAATCAAATCAATAACCTTTATTCCAGTAAACAACACTTCAGTAGTTGTTGAAAGGTCTTCAAATTTTGGGGGTTCACGGTGAATGGGGTTAGCTGCGCCTTTATTAAGAGGACGTAATCCGTCAATTGGATCTCCAGTAACATTCATCAATCTGCCTCGGTTTTGATTCCCTATAGGCATATTAATGGGGCTACCTGTTGCCACAACTACCATGTTTCGTCTCAAGCCGTCGGTTGAATCCATAGCAACTGTCCTTACTACGTTTTCTCCAATATGTTGTTGAACTTCGACTATGAGGATACTTCCGTCCGATCTTGTTATGGAAAGAGCATCATTGATAGAGGGGAGGCTTGTTTTATCGTCATCTGAAATTTCGAAAGAAACATCTACAACCGGACCAATAATTTGTGAAATACGTCCATTTAATTGTTTCATAATATGAATTGAGTCTTTTTGTTTGCGTTATGCATTGAAATCAATTTTGTTTTATAACAAAAAAATCACCTGCTAATTATATTCAGGTGAGTTTTTTTATTGACATGGCAAAAGTAGAAAAATAAAGTTGTTTATGCAACCATGTCATGTTAAATAAAGTTGTCTATGCAACTATCGTCTAATTAAACATGGTTTTTCATTTTTTAAAAGATGTGTATTATTCATTATCTACACACTCATTATGAATTAAATATTACCCCAAAAAACACAGTTTGAAAGAGTACAGCAAGGTGTATTGGTAATGTACATTAATGTCGTTTACCTGTAGTTATTCGTCCGCCCTTCTTAGATTCTCTGAATTTCCGCAACTCCTCTTGCATGAATGTGCGTTCTGCTTGTTGAGCCTTAAACAATTTTTCGGGAGACATTAACTTATTGAATTTCTCGGAGTATTCTTTATCTAGCTCCGCTTCTTTCATTTTAAGATTTATGTTCTCTTTTAATAAATGCTCGTATTCTTCATCCGATATATTTTCAGATTCTTTGGTCTGTTTCATATCTTCTTTATGCTTTCGATGAAGATCTAGTTTTTTCTTCTGCAGTTCACTATTAAGAGGGAAAAAACTTTCAGCTTCTTCCTGAGTCAACCCAGCTTCTTTGATTATAAATTCTTGTTTACTTTTCTCAAACGCTTGCAAATTCATAAGTGATTTGCTAGTATCTTGTGCATTTATGAATAATACATTTACAAATAAGAATGAGATGAATATAAGAAATAATGTTTTTTTCATAAAAATTATAAGCTATTCAAGTAATCTTGATTGTGAACTAAATCGTAAAAATTTTCGTCTACAAATTGCGCCTCTATATAGTCAAAAAACTCCTCCTCCGAAATTTTAACATCACTCCAATAGTTCTCTTCTGAACTTGTATTCGTAATAAGCACTTTTACTGTAAAAAACAAACCTAGAAACATTGCAGCCATATACGCCCAAGGCTTTGCTCTTTCCCACATCGATACAGTTTGAGTTGCTGGAATCTCCTTTTCAGGCAAATTAGCCAAGATTATTTTATTAACCTGCGAAAAGTAGTTTTCAGGAACTGTAAATGGAACCTTGTTTCCTATATCTGCTAATGTTTGTTTTTTTGTTTCCATACTTTTTAGAAAGTGCTCCTTTTTTATTTATGTTGGATGATGGTTGCTTTAATATGTGTAAATATGACTGCCTTAAAATTAAAAGGTTTAATTACTTTCTTTTAAAAACTTCTCTACTTTTTTTACTGCGTGATGATACGATGCTTTTAGTGCTCCAACTGAAGTACCAAGGATGTCTGACATCTCATCATACTTTAGTTCGTTAAAGTATTTTAGTTGAAAAACAAGACGTTGTTTTTCGGGTAATGTGACCACTGCTTTTTGCAACAATAATTGAGCACGATCACCATCGAAATATTTATCTCCTTCGAGTTTGTTAACTAAGAAAGAATCATCGTCGTCGATAGATAAATTTAGTTTTGCCTTTGATTTATTAATGAAGGTGATACTTTCGTTAATAGCTATTTTGTATAACCATGTTGATAGCTTAGCATCGCCTCTAAACTTATCAATATTTAGCCATGCTTTAATAAAAACATCCTGAAGAATATCGTTAGCGTCATCATGAGAATATACCATTTTGCGTATTTGCCAATACAACCGCTCGCTATATTCATCAACTATGTGAGCAAAGCCCTCACTTTGTGTGTTGGGGTTGCGCACTAACTCTAATATGTCTTCTTCGTTGAATTTTGTTTTCATAAGTTGCGATTCACCACAAAGATATTGCTTTTAATTTTAATCTACTCATCTTCGTCACCTTTTTCAAGCCATCGGGCAAATTTCGCTGCAGAATCTTGATTGATCTCCCACCATTTTAGGGATTCTGGAAAATAGGCAACGCTTATATATCGACAGTAAGTGTCGAAGTAGGGCGACTTCAAAATCCTTGTTATTACAGGCACTTGATAGCACCAGAAAAGCCCGCTCTTTGAGCCATCATTCCCCTCACTCAACACATTAAAAATTGTTCGGGTAACCTCTTTAAACGAATGGTAGAGCACAGTGCTTGTAGAGTCAGCTTCTATTAAATCTATGTCTATTGTCACCTTAAGAGAATCGAGAGTGCTCTCAATTGCATTATAAACTAACTTTCTGTCAACACCTTGAAAAGCATCTAATCGTGGAGTTTTTCTTCTGTTTTCAACCGAATCTTTTTTGTTGGAGTGACGTTGCAGCTGTTTTTGAATAAAAGAACGCTCTAGAGGTTCTTCTGTAGTCTCTTTCACGTGCATTGTCTGCAACATTTCTTCAAAAGCAACTCTTGTGCGATGTGTGTTTGGTTCATTCAATAAAAAAAATTGAAATGAAATTATGCTTTGCACCCACATCTCTTTATCGCTTAGTGCATAAGCAGAAAGCAAGTAGGGACCGCTTTGAAATTTATCGAGATTTAGAGCATTCTCAGCATAAAGTAATGTATTATCTAAATCTCCTTTATTGTAATAATTCAAAGCCAAGTTGAAGTGTAAGTAGTAATCATCCCCTATTATTCTTAATGCATTCACCAACAGCATTATTGCATCATCAACCTTACCAGTCTCGGCAAGAGACTCACTCTTAACTCCATACGCACCTTTAAGGAGTTTCTCCTCATTAGAGTTGATAACTTTTGTGCTAAACTTAGAAGCATTTTCATAATCTTTCAAAGCTAAATACGAAAGAGCTAGTTCGTAGTTAGCAATCATTGAAGTAGAGTCAATCTCTAACACCTCTTTGTAGGTTTCTATTGCTTGCTTGTATTCACTAGCATCATGCTGTTCTATACCTCTCTTTATTAACTCCTGCACAGCTTGAGTTTTATCTGGTTCCTGTGCAGAAAGATTTATAAATGCTGAAGTCAATATGAGAACTATGAGATATTTTTTCATCAGATTGTTTTTTAAAAAATAAAAGTAGCAAAATATATCCTACTTTGTTTACTAATTCTATAAAAATATTGAGAAGTAACAATTCTAAACAAAAAGCGCATGAAATATAGCGATGTTTTCTTTATATAAGTATTAGTGTTACTTTTGCAATAAAATTATCATTATCATGCAATATATTCAATTATCACTTAAAATAACCCCTTCAAGCGAAATTATAACAGATATACTATCCTTTCATTTAGGAGAGATTGGTTATGATAGTTTTATTGTATCCGAAAACGGATTAGAAGCATATATTCCTAGTAAAAACTTCTCTGATAAAGCTTTGAAAGAAACACTGCACCACTTATCAACAGATTTGTTTGAGCTGCTTAATGATGTCAACATTAGCTATAAGTTTAATCATATTGAAGATAAGAATTGGAACAAAAAGTGGGAGGAAAATTATTTTAAACCACTGATTTTGTTCGATAAGTGTATTATCAGAAGTTCTTTTCATCAAGTTGATGAAAAGTATGACTATGAAATTATAATAGACCCAAAAATGGCATTTGGAACAGGTCATCATCAAACTACCTATTTGATGTTGCAAGAAATATTAAAACTAGACTTGAAAGATAGTGCGGTTTTAGATATTGGTTGTGGGACAGCTGTTCTAGCCATCTTAGCCTCTAAAATGGAAGCTAAGCATATTGTTGCAATCGACATTGATGAGTGGGCTTTTGATAATGCAAAAGAAAATACTGTGCTAAATGATATAAACAACGTAGATGTGAGGTTAGGGGAAGTTGATTTAGTAGAGAATGAAAAATTCGATTTTATTTTTGCAAACATCAACCGTAAAATCTTACTGCAAGATATAAAACACTATAGTAATATCATGAATAAAGGAGGAACACTAATAATGAGTGGTTTTTATTTAGACGATGTTTCTGATTTAAAATTGGAGTCTCAAAAACACAATTTGAGTTTCAAAAAAACAGAACAAAAAGATAAATGGTGCGCTATTGTACATACTAAGAATTAGAGTAAAATATTTGCAATGTTTTTATAACAGCAATTTTTTTAGTACTTTTGCACGTCATTTCAAAACACACATTAAATTATTTAAATTTTATAAAAGGCTCTTATAGCAAGAGTTTAAACACATGGACTGGTTAAATGAATTAGTTTTCGGAACAGGAATAGCACATTCTATGTTCGTTTTTGCATTAGTAATTTCTATCGGAATAATGTTTGGTAGAATTAAAATTTTTGGGGTATCACTTGGCATCACTTGGATACTCTTTGTGGGGATTGCTTTTGGCCACTTTGGGCTTAACATCGACCCCACAATCCTTCATTTCATGAAAGAGTTTGGGTTAATCCTGTTTGTTTACTCTATTGGAATGCAGGTAGGACCTAGTTTTTTCTCTTCCTTTAAAAAAGGTGGGCTCACATTGAATATGCTAGCTATGTCTATAGTATTCTTGGGTGTTATTACTACTTATATCCTTCATTTGGTTACCAACTTACCTCTCTCTACCATGGTTGGCATACTTTCTGGAGCAGTAACTAATACACCGGGGCTTGGTGCAGCTCAGCAAACATTTTACGACATGAAAGTGAGTGTCAACCCAGCATTAGCGAAGGAATATGCAGAGATATCAATGGGATACGCAGTTGCATATCCATTAGGAGTGGTTGGTGTAATATCTTCACTAATACTGTTTCGTTATATTTTTAAAATAAAACTGTCAAAAGAGACAAAAGAGCTAGATAATTTAGATGAGTCTAAATATACTGAAGCACAAATGTTCTCTCTAAAAATTAGCAATCCTGCTGTTTTTGGCAAAGCACTTTCTGAAGTGAAAAGCTTTATTGATAAAGAGTTCGTTGTTTCTCGTGTAAAGCATGCTGTTGGCGGTAATTTAGAAGTTGCAGATCCAAAAACTATTTTAAATAAAGACGACATTGTACTAGTGGTGTCAAATCTTCAAAATATCGATTCAATATCAGCTTTGCTGGGAAGTAAAGTTGAGATGGATCAAAGTGATTGGTCTGAACTAGATGATGAATTGGTTTCTAGACGTATAATTATTACTAAATCCGAAATAAATGGTAGAACAATAAGGAATCTTAAACTTAGAAGCCTTTATGGTATAAATGTAACTCGTGTAAATCGTGCAGGGTTGGATTTAATTGGAGACCCTAAACTAGAGTTACAATTGGGTGACAGATTAACCGTTGTAGGTTCTAAAAACTCTGTTGCTAAAGTTGAATCTTTCTTAGGAAACTCCCTTAAACGTTTGCGCCAACCTAATCTAGTTTCAATATTTATTGGAATAGCTTTAGGGATGTTGTTGGGCAGTATCCCATTTATGCTACCAGGAATACCACAGCCTGTAAAGCTAGGCTTAGCTGGCGGTCCTTTGATTGTTTCGATCCTGATAAGCAAATTTGGTCCTCGATACAAAATGGTGACCTATACTACAATGAGTGCCAATCTGATGTTGCGTGAAATAGGCATTTCGCTTTTCTTAGCCTGTGTTGGTTTAGAAGCGGGTAATGGGTTTGTTGAAACCATTGTAAACGGAGGTTACGTTTGGGTAGGTTATGGTTTCATTATTACTATAGTCCCATTATTTATAGTTGGCACAATAGGGCGGCTAGTTTTTAAATTAAACTACTTCACGTTGATGGGGTTAGTTTCAGGAAGCATGACCAATCCACCAGCATTGTCATTTGCTAATGCAACAGCAGGGAATGACGCTCCTGCCGTAAGCTACGCCACTGTATATCCTTTAACTATGTTTTTGCGAGTAGTTACAGCACAAATTCTAATTCTACTTATAGCATAGCTAAAGCAATCAATAAAACGTATTTATCAACAACTAGCATTGCGATTGTTGTAAATAATTTAAATCTGCTATTTTGCAATCGTTTGCATGGTCTATCTTTCAAGATATTGCACGTTATAAGCATGTTATATAAAAAAATCGATGTAGATTTGAGTAATTTATTTACTCAACCTTATTGCACTATGCGTAATGAGTTGGTTAGTAATAAATGAAAAATGGATTTAATTATATATTTCTATGACTGCTTTAAAATTTAATATAGAGTATAAAACACAGTGGGAAGAAGAGCTTTGCATCGCAGGATCAGTACCACAACTAGGTAATTTAAACGAAGAGAATGCTCTTGTGCTATCAACTACCAACGGAGTCAACTGGGCTGCAGAAGTAAAACTTCAATCGATTGGTAAAGAACCTCTCGAGTATTACTATTTTGTTCGGAAGAACAAAAAAACACTTCGTAGAGAAAACACTCCTGATAGAAAAATAAAACTCTCTGCAAATACGGATTTCTCTATTCAAGATCATTGGAAAGAAGAGACATATCACTCATATCTGTACACATCTGTATTTACAGAGTGCGTTTTCAGACAACCCCTTAAATCATTCGCAGCTCCTAAATATAAAAGAAGCAAACTCTTACATGTAATTTGCCCTTTCGTAAAAAAAACAGAGCACGTAGTCATTACTGGCGAAGGTGAAGAGTTAGGAAACTGGTCATTGAAAAGAGCTTTGCCTCTATCTCCTGTTAGATATGGAGAGTGGCAAATAGAGTTGAATACAGTAAATATACCAAACGATACTCCTTACAAACTTGCCATTGTTGATAGCTGCGACTTTTCAAAAGCTCATTGGGAAACTGGTGATAATAGGATACTTCGTATCGATAAATCAACATCAAAAAGGAAAAACGCAAGTGTAGAGATGGGCTTATCCTATAGATACCCCTTTTTCCAATGGAAAGGCAAAGGAGTTTCAATTCCACTTTTCTCCCTTAGAACTGATAATAGTGCTGGGATAGGTGACTTCCTTGATTTAAACAAAATGGTTGATTGGGCTGTAGAAACTGACCAAGATATAATACAAATTTTGCCTATCAATGACACTACCTCAACAGGTACATGGACAGACTCTTATCCCTACAGTTCTATCTCTATATTTGCATTCAATCCTATCTATATTTCAATAAACGGATATACTTTAAAGAATAAAACAAAGCTAGAAAAGCTGAAAGTGGAAGCTGAAGAGTTAAATAGGCTCAGCGAAATTGACTATGAGAAAGTATATGCGTTAAAACAGGATTTTCTTAGGGAACTCTTTTCGGATGAAGGTGAAGATGTTACACAATCGGAAGAATATATCAATTTTTGCAAAAAAAATGAAGATTGGCTCTTTCCTTATGTTTGCTTTTGTCACTTGCGTGATAAGTATAAAACAGCCAACTTTAGAGAGTGGAAGATTTACGCAGATTATAATAAAGATTTGCTAGAAAAAATGCTCAAACAAAACAAAGAAGCGAAACAAGAGACCGATTTCTACAGATACCTTCAGTTTATAGCCTACTCTCAACTTGGAGAGTCTAAAAAATATGCACAACAGAAGGGTATTGCCTTGAAAGGAGATATTCCTATTGGTATAGACAGAAATAGTGTTGAGGCGTGGACAGAGCCACATCTATTTAATATGAATATGCAAGCAGGAGCACCACCAGATGACTTTTCTGTAGAGGGACAGAATTGGGGCTTCCCAACATACAATTGGGAGGAGATGGAACGTGACAACTTTGCATGGTGGAAGAGACGTTTCCAAAAAATGGCAGACAACTTTGATGCATACCGTATTGACCACATTTTAGGTTTTTTTCGTATATGGGAAATGTCATTACACCATGTTCAAGGCTTACTAGGACATTTCAGTCGAGCTTTGCCACTCTCTATCGAAGAGCTGAATCAATGGGGATTAGCATTCGATGAACAAAGAATGACACAACCCTACATTCATGAAAGTATGTTGTATGAGTTTTTTGGAGAATATGTTGATGAAGTTACTGTTAATTATCTCGATGTATTGTCGTGGCAACGTTTTAAACTGAAACCTAATTGCGATACACAACGCAAAATAGAGAAACTGTTTGAAGGTAAAGATGACGACAAAAGCAATATCCTTCGCAACGGACTCTATGGATTGTGCAACGAGGTGTTGTTTGTACCAGATCCATATACTCAGCACAAGTTTCATCCACGTATTTCAGCTCAACACAGCTATTCATACAAACATCTGAGCAACTACGAAAAAGAGATATTCAACCGCATTTACAATGATTTCTTTTATAAGCGTCACAACTATTTTTGGTACGAACAAGCAATGCGAAAGCTACCCGAGCTGATTGCGTCAACAACTATGCTTGTATGTGGAGAAGATTTAGGCATGGTGCCCGACTGTGTAAATTGGGTAATGGATGAGTTGCGCATATTAACTCTAGAAATACAGCGAATGCCAAAAGAGCGCAATGTGTTGTTTGCAGACTTAAACAGGTTGCCTTATCTATCTGTAAACACCACTTCTACTCATGACATGTCAACCATAAGAGGTTGGTGGTTGGAGAACAGAGAGACTACTCAAAACTTCTACAACAATGTACTGGGTAGAGAAGGAGCAGCTCCTGAACAGTGTACAACAGAAATTTGTGAGCAAATTATTAATCAACATCTATCTTCCAACTCAATGTGGTCAATCTTGCCTTGGCAAGATTGGATGTCTATCGATGAAGATCTGCGCTGCAAAAATCCTGAAGAGGAGCGTATCAATGTTCCCTCCAATCCTAAACATTATTGGAGGTACCGGATGCATATTACGCTTGAGAAACTGATGGAAGAAAAGAATCTCAACAAACGAATAAAAATGATGCAACGTTAATCTGATCGAGTATAGTCATTGCAAAAGAACTGTCCCAAACTAATTAGTACGTATAATTTAAAAAAGAGATTGTTTTCAATCTCTTTTTTGTGTTTCAGATAAAAAACGATATCTTTGAAAGATTAATTTTTCTACAAAAAATAAAAGCATGAATAATCTTATAATTCCAAAACAAAACATCTCTCAATATGAGACGGTATTTGACAAAATAAAGCTTTTAAATGAAGCTGGGTTACATTTAGCTATAGACAAAATAAATTGGCCAAAAGATTTTTCAAAATTGTTACCAGTTACAGTTCATATAGCACACGACAATAAAAGAATTTATCTATATTATCAAGTGGAAGGCGAAAAATTGAGAGTTGTCAATACAAAAGACTTTATGTCTGTTTGGGAAGATAGTTGCGTAGAGTTCTTTATGCAACGTAAAGGTGAAAAAACATATCGTAACTTCGAGTTCAATGCTCATGGTGTTTTGCTTGCCTCAAAAAGAGAAAGCAAAGAATCTGCCGAACAACTTACTGAAGCTTTGATGTCAACTATCGAAAGATTTACCACCATTCATCATACCTATAAAGCAGGTTTGCAACGAAGTAATTGGACACTATATGCTGAAATTCCAAAAGAAGCACTTGGGTTTACAGCAGACGAAAAACTTTCGCAACAGATTATAGGAGCAAACTTTTACAAGTGTGGAGATGAGACAGATGAACCACACTATATTAGTTGGAATCCTATCGACACACCTACTCCTAACTTTCATGTTCCGCAGTTTTTTGGAGAACTTATCTTTGAATAAAAGATATTTTTTTTACAATATTAGGTGAAATTTAGTGGCAAGTATCACCACATTAAACCAAGTACAATTCAATAATTACTAACTATAACATTAACTTAAGTAACAATGCAAAACAACGACAAATTGGCTAAAATACTTTTTCAGTTTGTAGATAAAAACGAAAACACTGAAATAAAGCCATTAGGAGCAGGACATATCAACGACTCTTATAAAGTGAAAAGTGGTGACAACGAGTATGTACTACAGAGAATAAATCACCAAATATTTAAAAATGTCCCACAGTTGCAAAATAATATATTGCGTGTCACAAACCATGTGCGCCAAAAGCTGGAAGAACAAAATGTATCGGATTTAAACCGTAAGGTTCTAAATTTCCTTCCCACTCACAATGGTAAGCTTTACCACAAAGACGAAGAGGGCAATTACTGGAGATTGATGGATTTTATTAGCGATAGCAAAAGTTACGAAACAATCAACCCAGAATTGGCTTACAGAGCAGGGTTAGCATTTGGTGATTTCCAAAAAATGTTGGCTGATTTACCTGATGGTCCACTATTTGAGACTATACCCAATTTCCATAACATGGAGTTTCGTTTAGAAGAATTTAAAGAGGCTGTAGAGAAAGATGCTGCAGGAAGAGTTTCTAAAGTGAGCGACTTAATAAAAGAGATTGAAGCTCGAGCTGAAGACATGACAAAACCTGAGAGATTGCATCGTGAAGGACTACTTCCAAAGAGAACTAACCATTGCGATACTAAAGTAAACAATATATTATTTGACTCAAACGATCAAGTATTGTGTGTTGTTGACTTAGACACTGTAATGCCTGGTTATGTGTTGTCAGATTTTGGCGATTTTATGAGAACAGGAGCAAACAAAGGCGAGGAGGACGACACAAACTTAGACAATGTATCAATTGATTTGGATATCTTTGAAGGATATACAAAGGGATACTTAGAAAATGCAGCTTCATTCTTAACTGATGTTGAGATTGATAACTTAGCATTTGGCGCAAAGTTGCTTACCTATATGCAAACTGTGCGTTTCTTGACAGACTATTTAAATGGTGATACTTATTATAAAACCAAGCACAAAGAGCATAATCTAGAACGCACTTTGGCTCAGTTTAAATTGTTGACTAGCATGGAAGATAATTTTGATAAAATGCAACAGATTGTTTCAGAAGCTGCTGCAAAAAAATAAATTATCACAAATTATTGATGCTTTAAACCTAACACTCTGAAATTATTAATTAAAAATGAAAGCTAGTAAAGAAAAAAACAGTATCTTTGCGGCGCTTTATTATAAAAAATCGATGTGGGAAAATTCAGTCAATATAATATAGACTTAAAAAATCTACCTGATCAAATAACTTCGTATTATTTTGAATTGAACAAGAAGTTTTTTGATGCAATTGACCACGAAGAGGTTAGCAAGGGTGATGTTAAAGCAGAGCTCACAGTAAAAAAAACAAGTGGAGCATATGAGTTTGACATAAATCTGTTTGGAACAATTAAAATTCCATGCGATAGATGTTTAGACGAAATGAATCAAGAAATTGATACTACCAATCGTTTAGTTGTGAAACTTGGTGAAGAATACTTTGAAGAAAGCGATGAAATAGTAATCATTCCCGAAGATGAAGGAGCTATTAACATTGCATGGTATTTATACGAATTTATTGTGCTTAACATTCCCATAAAACATGTTCATGAATTTGGGAAGTGTAATAAAGCAATGATGTCTAAATATCGTAAACATCAAGCTGTGAGCTTATCAGATGATGATAATGATGATTTGGATAATGATTTAAATGATGACTCAGACGATTCATCAGATGAACATACAGACCCTCGTTGGGATGCATTGAAAAAGCTGAAAGAATAAATAAGTATAACATAAAACGATAAAAATTATAACATAAAATGGCAACTCCAAAAAGAAGACAATCAAAAACAAGAACTCGTAAAAGAAGAACTCACGACAAAGCAGAAATGCCTACATTGGCTATTTGTGGAAACTGTGGTGCTTGGCACCGCTATCACCATGTATGTGATGAGTGTGGTTACTACAGAGGTAAATTAGCAATCGAAAAAGAGATAGTATAAATAGAATACTAGCTTAATACTTACCAACAAAAAATAACCCTGAGAAATGAATTATTTTATTTTTCAGGGATTTTTTATTATTGATAAAACATTTTGACGGAGAAGCTAGAGTCGGTGAAAACTAACTTCTTCTCTTCGTTTTTCTTTTGTGAAAAAGAAACAGTTTATTTTTTGCAACCTTTAGTGTAGTGATTAAAAGAAGAGGAAGCTGTTACTCTATAATGGTTTCTGAAAACTTTAAAAACACTTTTTGTTAACCTTAGTTCCCCCTCTGAAAAACAGTATATATCGATTGATATATGTTTGATAGAGCAACAAAAATCATGTAGCAATATACGAGAAGAATGTGATAAATTAGCCAGTTTAGCCTAGCTAACATGTATATTCTTACAAAGACTTTGTCTAGTATATAATTATCACGTTTTATTTTAGTTATATTTGTAACTAAATTACAGAAAGAAAAGTATATGGAAAAAAATAAACATCAATCAGGTTTTGTAAATATTGTTGGAAATCCCAATGTAGGTAAGTCCACACTAATGAACTTATTGGTTGGCGAGAAGATTTCTATTATCACATCAAAGGCTCAAACTACTCGTCATCGCATTATGGGAATAGTAAATACCCCTGAGTATCAAATTGTGTATTCTGACACGCCTGGAGTGTTACGTCCAAATTATAAACTGCAAGAGAAAATGCTCAACTTCTCTTTATCTGCCCTTCAAGATGCTGATGTGTTGCTTTACATGACAGATGTAGTTGAAACATTTGATAAGAATGACGATTTTATTGCCAAGGTACAAAAACTTGATTTACCAGTTCTTTTATTAATTAACAAGATAGACCTAACCACACAAGAAAAATTAGAGAAGTTGGTGATGGAGTGGAATTTAATATTACCAAAAGCCGAAGTATATCCCATTTCAGCCCTCGGTAATTTCAGTGTCGATCTAATAAAAAGACGAATTGTAGAGCTACTACCTGTCTCCCCACCCTATTTTGAAAAAGATGCTCTTACTGATAAACCAGCTCGTTTTTTTGTGACAGAGATAATCCGTGAAAAAGCTTTGCTCTATTATCAAAAAGAGATTCCATACTCAATTGAAGTGGCTGTAGAAGAGTTCAAAGATGAAGGCAATCTAATTCGTATTCGCGTGCTTATTATGGTTGAACGTGACTCTCAAAAAGGAATCATTATAGGCCATCAAGGCAAAGCATTAAAGAAATTGGGTACAATGGCAAGAAAAGATATCGAGAAGTTTTTCGATAAAAAAGTCTTCCTGCAAATGTACGTGAAAGTAGAAAAAGACTGGCGCGACCGCGATAGCATATTAAGGTCTTATGGATATCGTATTGATTAGATAAACCAAACACTTTAAAGACCTTACAAAAATATAAAAAGACAACTGAATGGAATATAATCGTAGTTTTTAATAGCAACGTATTATTCCTGCAGACGAACAAACAAAACAAAAAAGTTTAATGCTTTTGGCTTTAAACTTAAAGTAACAATAAATTATGAATAACTTAGTAGCAATAGTGGGACGTCCGAATGTAGGAAAATCCACATTATTTAATAGACTCACACAAAGCCGCCAAGCTATTGTAACCGATATTTCGGGGACAACACGCGACAGACTTTATGGTAAAGTTACCTGGAATGGCTTCGAGTTCTCTTTGGTAGATACCGGAGGATGGATTGTAGATTCTGATGATATTCTAGAAGATGAGATAAATAAGCAAGTAAGGATAGCAATTGAAGAAGCTGATGTTATTCTCTTTGTTGTAGATGTAATGAGTGGATTGACAGACCTAGACACGATGGCGACACAAATGCTTAGGCGCTCAGGTAAACCTGTTATAGTTGTTGCCAACAAATCAGACAATCACCAAATAGGATATCAATCTGCTGAGTTCTACTCCTTAGGACTGGGTGATCCATACAGTGTTTCGTCAATTAATGGTTTAGGTACAGGCGATCTATTAGATCATTTGGTTTCAAAGCTAAATCGTGAGAAAAAAGCAGAAGAATTAGATGAATCAACACCAAAGTTTGCTGTCGTAGGTCGTCCAAATGCTGGAAAATCATCTTTAGTAAACTCACTCTTAGACGAAGAGCGAAATATTGTAACCGACATTGCTGGTACAACACGCGATTCCATTCATACTCACTACACAAAGTTTGGCATGGATTTTTATCTCATTGACACAGCAGGAATTCGTAAAAAGGGAAAAGTTGATGAGGACTTAGAGTATTATTCAGTTATTCGATCGATTCGTGTAATTGAAGAAGCAGATGTTTGTATTCTCATGCTTGATGCAACTCGTGGTATTGAAAGCCAAGACCTCAATATTTTTTCTTTGATTCAAAAGAATAGCAAAGGACTGGTTGTATTTGTAAACAAGTGGGATACAGTCGAAGATAAATCGAAAGAGTCAATGAAGTATTTCGAAGACGTAATTCGTTACCGCTTGGCTCCATTCACTGATTTTCCAATTCTATTTGGATCGGCAACTACCAAGCAACGCATTCTTAAATTGATGGATTTGGCTAAAGATGTGTATGTAAATAGGAAAAATAGAATTTCGACAAGTGTACTCAACGAAGAGATGCTACCTATAATAGCTGCAACACCGCCACCTTCTAATAAAGGAAAGTATATCAAAGTCAAATACATTACTCAGTTGCGCGACACGCAAATACCTTCATTTGTATTTTTCTGCAACTTACCTCAATATATTAAAGAACCCTACAAACGCTTTGTTGAAAACAAAATGCGAGAAAAATGGAACTTTACAGGAACACCTATCAATGTATTCTTTAGAGAAAAGTAAAAAAACAAACTCTTTATTGGTTTATAAATAGAATTAATATATCGACCTTAACTTTACTGTTTAGGTCGATTTTTTTTTGGTCCTCGCTTAAAACCACCACTTCTAGGATTAGATGAAGATTTAGGGCTACGTGTTCTGCTCTGTTTTCTTCCTCCTCTACCTTGAAAGGATTTTCTCTTTTGTCTATTATCTTCAGGCTTGTATTCTGGTGCTTCACCTAAATCGGCAGGAACTGGTATTTTAAAGATCGATTTTTCTAAAAAGTCTTCTATCAATTTAAATTTATACTGTTCAGATGGAGAAACTAAAGTTATAGCCATACCTTTTTCTCCAGCTCGTGCTGTACGACCCACTCTGTGCACATAATCCTCGGCATCGTGTGGCACATCGTAATTAATGATTAAAGATATATCATCAATATCTATACCTCGCGATACAATGTCTGTAGCCACCAATATACCCACTCTATCATTCTTAAACTCATGCATCACCTCTTCACGTTGATCTTGACTCAAGTCAGAATGCATCTCATCGGCTGACACACCCATTCGTTTAAGAACTTTGGTAACTTCTTTTACTTTTATTTTAGAGCCAGCAAAAAGAATAACTTTGTTGGGTTTCTTTTTTGCAAAAAGCTGACTAATAATAGGGGTTTTTTGATTTTCGTGACATATATAAGCCGATTGCATGATACTATCGGGTGGACGCGACATAGAAATCTCAATAACTTCAGGTTTGTTTAATATTGTTTTTGCTAATGTTTGAATTTTGGGTGGCATTGTAGCAGAAAACATAAGTGTTTGTCTCTTTTTGGGTAAAAGATTCACTATTTTCATAATGTCATCATAAAAACCCATGTCCAGCATTCTATCAGCTTCGTCAAGAATCAGATATTGCACTCCTGAGAAATCAATGTTATAGAGGTTGATATGCGACAACAATCTTCCTGGAGTTGCAATCACCACATCAGCTCCTTTCAATAGCCCCTGTTTTTGTGTTGACCAAGCCTCACCGTCACTTCCTCCATATACGGCTACTGACGAAAACGGAGAAAAATAGGCAAATCCTTCCATTTGTTGATCTATCTGTTGTGCCAATTCTCGAGTAGGAGCCATAATTATTGCATTTACTTTATTGGGCTCGTGCTTTTCAGATTGCAGGTTGTGTATAAGGGGCAACAAGAATGCGGCAGTTTTGCCTGTTCCTGTTTGTGCACAAGCTATTATATCTTTTTTCTGTAGTATCAGCGGAATAGTTTGCTCTTGTACTGGTGTGGCTTCTTTAAAATTCATGGCATTCAATCCATCCAATACTTCGTCGCATAAGGGTAGTTCTGTAAATTGCATATATAGTTATATAAAATAGACCTTTGTTTTCAACAAAGATAAGATTATTTTTCTGTTATTATTTGCAGCAAGTCAGATATTCTCAATGAAAAGTCTCATTTATGTGTAGTTTCCTTTTTTAATTAAAAAAATAATTCTATCTTTGCGCAGCTTTTAAAGGAAGACCAAGGAGAGATGGCAGAGTGGTCGAATGCGGCGGTCTTGAAAACCGTTGAGGGTCACACCTCCGGGGGTTCGAATCCCTCTCTCTCCGCAGCAAAGGGTGTAAATCAACAATATTGTTCGATTTACACCCTTTTTTTATACTTAAAAAACTACAGTATCGAGCGTACTTCAGTGTTTTCTCCAAATTGCTATTATGCAATATACTTATAATTAAGCCATTGTCTGTTTAGATGATGCTTGTTGAATGTAGATAAATGATATTCTAATACTAGACTTCAGATACTATTCTCTGCTATTATCGAGTGGATATTCCTAGATATAACATAAAAGCTCACCGTTTATCGTAGATTTAGCAAACAACCCTTGTTTTTCATTTCCACCGTCGTGAATTTGACTTTTCACTCTTGAAGTTGCTTTCGTTTGAAATCGAAACGACAATCTAGTCTTAAAACTGCTTTCGTTTTGAAACAAAATGAAAAACAAGCCTTGAATCTCTTTTCGTTTTGAGTCGAAACCACAATCTAGCCTTGTT
>CAZUHZ010000018.1:0-20085 GCA_964620895.1 uncultured Dysgonomonadaceae bacterium
TTATTTGGTATGGGATTCGATGAGAGCAAAAGTAGAAGATTAAAACCCTTAGCATGAAAGAGAGAGAGTTTCTAAAACTCAGTTAATAAGCGAAGTAGAAGTGTGGTCACTGAGAGAAGTCGAAGTGCTGTATCATTTTCAAAGATTATAAAAGGTGTTGAGGTTAGTGCATGCATGTACCTCAACCCTTTGTTTTTAAAAAAAACGAGAGAAAACCTAAAATCGGCTCCGCAAAAAACTCTGTCAGGAGATGTAGGGATGTACTTTATGCTACTTTTTCACAAATATATATCAGACCAATTGTATTTCTATTTTTGAGGAAAAATGATACCTTTGTTAGGGATTTTGAAGAAACCATTGGTAGAGTAAGATGTTTAGCAGTTGAAAGCCTGTGCTCTTTTGCGTCTTGCTACAAAAACATCAAAGATTTATCTACCTGTTTTTTGATGCTCACTTGACGACCGAATTAAGAAAAGATTGCAAAAAACAAATGCAATAACTCATCAGCTCTATAATAGAGTTTGGGAACACTGTTTTCTATCTGGTCGATAAAAACAGAGCGTTCGTCTATTTCTTTTGCGATAATTACTCACATGGTCTATTTTCGTCTATATATTGCTATTGTGTATATATTATGTTGAAACTTGCAAAAATTATGAAGAAGCTATATTTCTCAACATTATATTCTATAATCCGTCAACCCTCACCCGTCTATGTCTCTTTTAAAAAACATGTTGATAAAAAATAAAGCTGGTCTTTTATTAATGCTTCTAATCATCGGTTTCTCCTCTTGCACTTTCAACAGCACAGAGAGTAGCTCCACCTATACCGTTATTGAAAAAGACTTCGAAAATTCAATTATTGTTGAAGGCGTTGTTGAGCCCACTCACTTCACTACCCTCATGTGTCCTATGAATGTAAATGGAACAATTACCTTTATGATCAAAGACGGCACTTATGTAAATGCTGGAGATGTGGTGTGCATCATTGAAGACAATAATAATGAAACCAACTATGATAATCTTCAAACTTTGGTTGAAGCAATAACAGCTGAATTAAGCAAAAAGAAAGCAGACCTTCAGATGCAACATGCTCTACTAGAAGCACAGGTTAAAAACAACGCTGCAGATACAGAGATTGCCAATTTAGACTCTTTACAGCTCCGTTTCGTCTCACCCACACAACGACGAATAAGCGAACTACAGTTGGAGAGCGCTTCCATAGAAAAGAGAAGGCTTGAACAAAGGCTACAGACATTAAAAATCATCAATGATTCGGAAATTAAAACGATGGAAATAAACTTAAGACGAGTTACCGCTAGATTAGAATCAACAAAGGAAATTCTTGAAAGTTTAACTATAAAAGCTCCAACAGACGGATTAGCCATTGTATCTGAATCGCGCAGGAGTAGAGAAAAACTGAAGGTGGGGGATGCTGTATGGAACAATATGCCGTTGGTTGTCATTCCTGAAATGAACGAGATGAAAGTAAAAATGATGGTAAATGAAACTGATTTTAAATATATTAGCGAGAACGATTCTGTGAGCTATACCTTCGACGCTATGCCTGACAACTGGGCTAGTGGGAAAATCACCAAAATGATTCCTGTAGGGCAGCCCTACAAAAGAGATTCTAAAGTAAAGTTCTTTGAAATAGAAGCATCTGTCGATTCTATTTTAGAGATACCCGAACCAGGATTTACTGCCAACTGTCGTGTTATTGCAAATTATGTGAACGACACCATCACCGTTCCACAAATAGCTATCTTTGACGAGGACTCGATAAAAGTGGTGTACGTAAAAAACAACAAAACATTTGAAATGAGAGAGATTAAAACAGGACTCTCATCACAAAAAGAGTCCATTGTATTGGAAGGGCTAGATAGAGACGAAGAGATATCACTAATCAGACCAAAAGCATCACTAATAAAGGGAGAGAAGTTGCTTCTAAATGAAATTTCAGAATAACATGCTTTTCACAAACAAGGATGTTTGTGAAAATAAGTATTATATATAACACACTATGCATACAATCAATAACAGATAAAGATATGGGGAATAAGTTGACTACACTTTTCTTGCTACTCTTTTGTTCAACGTTACTCACAATGTGTAACAAAAAAGAGACACAAGAGGTACCAATAGGAGAAGTAAAAAGAGGAACCCTTTTGCTTGATTTATACGAAGAGGGCGAAGTGAAAGCTATACAATCTACCAATATTACTGCGCCACGTATATCGTGGAGGTACGGCAATCTCAAAATCACAGAGATGGCAAAAGATGGGCAAGAGGTGCAAGCAGGTGACACCTTGATTGTATTCGACCCATCTGAAGTGCTCAAAGGCATCATTGATGCAGAATCAAACCTAGAGATTGCCGAAGCTGAATATGAAAGGATGATTGCACAACAGCAATCAGATATGGAAGACCTGAGAGCAGGATACGAAGTGACACGCATATCACATCAGATATCAAAAATCCGATTTGAGTCGTCTGTATATGAATCGGATATAAGAAAAAAAGAGATACAACTTAATCTCGATAAAGCCGAGATAGCATTGGAGAGAAGTAAAGAACAAATAGAAAACCGTATTAAGATTCAAAACGAAGAGGTAAAGCAAAAAAGGCTCTCCATCCAACGTCTTGAATCTAATCTTGAGGAAGCACATGAGACGCTAGATCAGCTCCTTGTACTCTCTCCAACGTCAGGGATAGTCATTATTGAACGCAACAGAAGCAGTGATAATAAATTCCAGATTGGAGATCAAACATGGGCTGGACAAACTGTTATCCAGTTGCCCGATCTTTCGTCTTTGAAGGCTATTGTTCAAATAAATGAGGTAGATATTGCTAAGATAAACAAGGATTTGCAGGTGGAGATTAAACCTGATGCCTTTTCGGATAGCACTTTCACGGGTAATGTTAGCTCAATAGCCAATCTGGCAATAAACAAAGAAAGATCATCAAAGATAAAAGTCTTTCCTGTAGAAATTTTATTGAATGAAACAAACAAAAACCTACTTCCTGGTCTCACGGTAAGCTGCAGAATCATATTGGATAAAATAGAGGATGTGCTCTATATTCCATTAGATGCTTTGCAGGTGGAAGGAGATAAAAACTATGTATATAAAAAAAGGGGTAGCGGCTACGACAAAACAGAAATAGAGACTGGCAAGAACAACACCGATTATATTATCGTTACCAATGGGCTGAAAGAGGGCGACGAAATTGCTCTAATCAATCCTTTTGCAATAGACTCAGAAGAAGAGCAACCAGAAAACATGACAATGTAATGAAAAAAGCAACTTTATCTTTTCTCTCAATCATTTTTATTGCAATTCTATTATTGCACTCGTGCAGTAAAGTGTTGGATGCTGACAAAGTAGGAAGAACATCAGACGGAACTACGATTATAGAAACAGGTGAACTGGCAGCCATCAACTCCGTCTCGTTTGTGATACCCAGATATGGGCGCCGTTGGGGAGAGATGAAAATTATAGGTCTGCTCAATCACGGAACCATTGTTAACAAAGGTGATTCCGTTGCTCAATTTGATCCAGCAGACATCAACAAGTATATTCTCGAGAGAGAGAGTAACCTCGAAACTCAGTTAGCTACACTAGAGAAACTATATATTGAACAAGAGAATAGAAGACAAGAAAATGAGTCGAGAATTAAAAATGAATTAGCCTCGTTCGATCTAAGAAAAATTGAGCAGGAAGCTACGAGGTTTGAATCGGAAAGGGCACAACAGATAAAAAGATTAGAATTTGAACAGGCTACCATCAATCTTGAAAAAGAAAAACGAGTTTTAAAGTTGAGTGAGAAAATTAATGAGAGCAGTTTGAAAATTCAAGAGATTAGGGTTGACCAAATAAAGAAAGATATTGAAGATGCTAAAGCACTAATTCCATTACTCACATTGTACACTCCTGTATCGGGAGTGTTCCAGATTGAAACACAAGGCTGGCGGGGAGGTCCAAGAGAAATATACAAAATAGGAGACAACATATATGCTGGCAATAACCTTGCCAATGTACCCGAACTGGAATTTATGAAGGTTTATACGCAAGTAAATGAAACAGATTTCCTAAAAATAAGTCTCGACCAAAAAGTAACAGTAAGGCTTGACGCCCTTCCTAGAGTTGCTTTCGATGGGAAGGTTACCTATATAGGAAAGCTATGTAGGGAAAAAGAACGCGATTCGCGGCAAAAGGTGTTTGATGTGGAGGTAGAAATATTGAAACCTGACCAACGATTAAAACCAGGAATGACAGTGAGTTGCGAATTTTTATAATTGAGATAAGTTTATGCAGTACGGAGAAAATATTCGTTTAGCAATCAGAGGTTTAATAGACCACAAGTTCCGCTCATTCCTAACCATGTTAGGAATCATTTTTGGTGTAGCATCAGTTATCACCATGCTCTCTATTGGAGAAGGGGCTAAGAGAGAGGCAATAGCCAAATACCAAGATTTGGGAGTAAATAATATTATCGTCAGAGAAAAGTCGCTTTCCGATAATGAATTGGAAGAGGTGAGAGCTAAGTTTTCGCAGGGTCTCTCATTGCAGGATGCAGATGTAATCAATGAGATAGTACCAGGGGTGGAGAAGATAGCCTCGCAAGCGGAGAAAAGTAGCGAAGTTAAATACAGCGACAAGTCTGTTAAATCTACCATCATAGGTATAACACCCGATTTCTTGAGCATGATGAACTATTCTCTGAAGGATGGCTATTTTATTAACCAAAAGCACTATGAAGAGCGATTAAAGGTTTGTGTGCTAGGGGCAGGCGTCGCAGCCACCTTCTTTAAGGGTGAAGACCCCATAGGAAAGATGGTGAAAATTGATGATCAGTGGTTAGAAGTAGTGGGTGTATTAGAATCGAAGAGTCTGTTTACTGAGACTGTAGGAGAATTGGCAGCTAGAGACTTGAACACTGATGTATATGTACCCCTATCTCTCTTTTTAAACAGGTTTACCCCCGACAATTTCCTTGCTAGTCAGATACAGCAAATTACTGTAATGATAAGTAATTCCAACCAACTACTTGAAGCCTCTAAACTAATTGACCAAATACTAAAAAGACACCACTTCAACAATGATGATTATAGTATTGTTATACCATATGAGTTGTTGAAACAAGAAGAAAAAGAACGGCAAATCTATAATTTTCTCCTAGGTGCTATAGCCGCAATTTCATTATTAGTAGGTGGTATAGGTATCATGAACATTATGCTAGCCACAGTAATGGAACGTACCCGCGAGATAGGTATCCGCAGAGCTGTAGGAGCAAAAAAGATTGACATAATGAGTCAGTTTGTAACCGAGTCGGTGGTAATAAGTATTACTGGCGGTATTATAGGGGTGATAGTAGGAGTGATGCTTGCACTTACTGTAACCCTTTTTACAGATATCACCACTTTTATACAACCCTACTCTGTAGTGATTGCATTTTCATTCTCTGTAATAGTAGGAATAAGCTTCGGTTACCTGCCAGCCAAAAATGCGGCGAACTTAAAACCAGTGGATTCCATTCGCCAAGAATAAAAAAACAGAAACAACAATGTTGATAGAAATAAAAGACTTAAAAAAGAGCTACTTCCTAGGCAATACTCCAGTACCTGTTATCCATGGTATCAATATGCATATCAAAAAAAATGAGTATGTATCGATAATGGGACCTTCTGGCTCGGGCAAATCAACCTTGATGAATATTCTTGGTTGTCTCGACACAGCTACTAGTGGACATTATTACCTCAACGAGGTAGATGTAAACACTTTGAGTGATGACGATCTCTCTGTTATGAGAAACAAAGAGATCGGTTTTATCTTTCAAAGCTTCAACCTTCTGCCTCGATTGAATGCTATCCAAAATGTGGAGCTTCCACTTATCTACTCTGGTATAACAAGAGATGAACGTAAAGAGAGAGCATTAAATGCACTGGAGAAAGTTGACTTATCAGACCGTGTCAACCATAAACCTACAGAACTTAGTGGAGGACAGCGTCAAAGGGTGGCTATTGCTAGAGCATTGGTAACCAACCCAGGAATATTGCTCGCAGATGAGCCTACTGGTGCACTCGACTCAAAGACAGGTGTTGAAATAATGCGTCTGTTTGATGAATTGCACAAAGAGGGCAATACAATCATTCTGATTACCCATGAAGCAGAAGTTGCCAGCTATGCTCACAGAAACATCTACCTAAAAGATGGCATGATTCACTCAGACGAACTAAACAAACAAAAGAAAAAACTAATTTAACTCTTCACAAGAGAGTCATTTCAAAGGAATATACAATGAGAAAACAATTTTTCATCACCACACTTTTATTTTTCTGTACGTTATTACTAAAAAGCCAGACTACGCATTTATTAACGCTAGATGAAAGCATAGAGATAGCCAAAGAAAAAAGCTTCAGCATGTTGAGGCTAGGAGAAGATTTAAAGATTGCAGAGTATAATCTGAAATCTGCTACTAGTAGGTTGAAAACTCACATCGATATGACCATATCAGCACCACAATATAGTGAGACCATTGAAAGCTGGAACGATACAACAGGAATAACTTATTACTATCCTATCAAAAACTTGAATTACTCTAGCACATTAACAATTAATCAACCTCTGCCCACCGATGGGAATATCTTTATTCAGAATTCTCTATCGAGTGGTGATAATTTAACAAGCAACTTTCGTTCCTCTCGCTTACGATCACGTATTGGCTTCGACCAACCAATCAATTCTTTCTATGCATATAACAGAATTAAATCGACACTTAAAAGAGCTGAACTCGATTACGAACGTTCTAACATGCAATTTAAAAGAGAAGAGCTCAACCTTGTGTATCAAGTAAGCAGTTCCTACTACAATCTTCTGTCGTTGCAGAAAAGTATGGAGATTGCTGCTCTCGACCTAGAAAGACAACAAGGTGCCTATGAAATATCGAAAAACAAATATGCTGTGGGATTGATACGTGAGGTAGATGCACTGCAAATGGAGATTGATCTTGCAGAAGCACAAAACAATTACGACATTGCCATCTTGAACGAGGAGTCGTCTAAGAATTCATTTAAGGAGTTGTTGGGTCTTGATTTAGATGATAGTATATCTTTAAGCAGTGAGTTCGACTACGATATAGTTATCATCGACCCAGATAAAGCTGTGGAACTTGCCCTTAAAAACAGATTAGAGGTAAGAGAACAGGAAATTCAGATAGAACTGCAAAGACTGGGTATCAAGCAACAAAAGTCGAATAGCATGATTCAAGGTAGCGTCAATGCCTACTTTGAGAAAGCAGGTATTGACCAACAATCTGACGTTGGCTTTGTTAGTTCAATCAAAAACTCATATCACAACTTAGTTGACAGAGACGCAAGCTATGGTGTAGGGTTTACTATACGAATACCCATTCTTGATTGGGGTGAAAACAAAGCAATGGTAAGAGCAGCCGAGTCAAGGTTAAAACAATTTACCTATCGCAAGGAAGAAGTAGAAAGAGAAATTGAAAGGGAAGTAAAGAATCTTATTGCTAGCATCAACAGCAATTTGAAACGCTTGCAGTTACTCGAGAAAAACGTACTCGTTGCTGAAAAGAGTTTTGAGATTACACGCCAAAGATATTCAGATGGCGATATAGATAGTCAGAATTTGGCGCTAGAGAGAAACCGTTTAAACAATGCCTACACTTCACACCTCAGAGCATACATCAATTATCAATTGTCATTGGCTGATTTGACCAGAAAAACCTTCTATGATTTTAGAATACAGCAAGAGGTGAGGTGAAAACACTTTAAATGTAAGATAATAACAAATAATTCATTCGTGAATTTAAGAAAGAAAACAAACTTATTCAAAGTTGCATTGAAGGCAAAGCCTCAAATTACTCAAACAGTTGCTGTCTCGCCCAATTAATGTATTGCTGCCAATCGTATTCTGTAACATCATGCTTACCTGAGCGAATATGATATGCAGCAGTGTTTTGTAAAGGTTGATTAATAGGTGGCATCTCAATGGATTCAATACCTTTTTTATTATACAACTCGTAAACAGGAGTAGCATAGTACAATGAAAGGTACTCGCCACGAGGATCTGCCCATTCATCCTCTTCTGCACTTGCCACATAGAGTGGACGCGGCGCAATTAAGGCGAGCAATTCGTGCTGATCAACGGGCAATTGCTCTTCATTGTTATTGTAGTTGTTGAAGTTGTTGCAAAACCAATGAGGAAAGCTAGTGTTAATCCGCCATACTGTTTCACCAAACTTGCGTTTTGAGAGTGCTGCACCGCCACATCCAGAGTTGTTAGAAATTACAGCAGCAAATCGTTGGTCGGTTGCACCTGCCCAGAGAGATGTTTTGCCCAATCGCGAATGACCAAACACAATAACCTTTGACGCATCTACATTTGCATCTCTCTCAAGATAATCCATAGCACGACTCAGCCCCCAACTCCAAGCAGCAATGCTTCCCCACTCATTATTAGCGGGAGTTTGTTGCCCTTCGGCATAAAAAAGCGAATGGATACCATCAGTCATATCATTTTTGTCTGGATCTACTTCACCATAATATATGGTTGCTAGTCCAAAGCCAGCGTCGATCATTTTCTCAATAGCCCATCGGTTTGTAAATGCTCCTCGCGATTGCTCGTCGAGTTGATTGTTTGTAATACCAAATGACTTATTGTTTCTAACCCATGCATCCGAGATAATAACATGCGGATCGTTCGCCACAGTGTGGTTTCCATAAAAGTTATAGCCAATAAAAACAGGTGCTTTATCTCTGTTTTTAGGCAAATACAACAATATAGTGAATGCCAACTTACGTCCCTCTCTCTCAAAGGTAAGTTTAATTTGTTTTCGTATAGCCTTTCCTGCAATAGCATCATTGCTTTGTTCCACAACGTCGTAAGAAGCCATCGTCAAGTCGCCCGGCACTTCACCATATACATTTTGGGTGAAGAAGTCAAGCAATTCTGGGCGACGTTTGCGTTCCCAATCGTTCACATTGGTTACTTTCTCGCCATCGAAAGTCTCTAAAGGATTAGTAACTATGAAAGTGGGCACTTTCTCCTCATCGTAATTTGGCTCAGGCAACTGCTGAGCAGATGAAAGGTGGCTTATTGCGGTGAACATAAACAAAACAATTGCTTTTTTCATAAAGCGGTTATTAAAAATGGGGTGAATAAATGGTGCGAGTGTCCCCGTTGCAAACAAATGGGGTGTTTGATGCGTAACAAGCTTTAATTTTCGCCGCAAGCGGCAGGAAATCAAGCACAAAGTGATTTAATTTGTTAAAGGAAGCAGTCTGCTTTGAGTTGGTTTGCTATCGTTATCGAATAGTGTGACCCTCTTACGACAATAATTTCTTTACTGTATCGGCAATAGCTCGCCCTTCTGCTTTTCCAGCAAGGCTTTTGGTGGCTGCACCCATCACTTTCCCCATGTCAGCTAGTGAGGATGCACCAGTTTGTACAATAATTTCACCAATAGCTCTTTCCAATTCATCTTGTGTGAGTGGTTTTGGCAAGTAAGCTTGCAACACTTCTACTTCTTTGAGCTCTTTTTCGGCTAACTCCGCACGATTTTGCTCATTATATATAGTTGCACTATCTTTTCGTTGCTTCACCATGCGTTGTAAGATAGCCGTAACCTGTTCTTTGGTCAATTCGTGTGAAGCCCCCTTAGCAGTTGTGCTTTCCATGAAAGCAGTTTTGGCACTACGCAATGTTTCCAGCCTGATTTTGTCTTGGGCAATCATTGCACTCTTTATTTCCTGATCAATTATCTCGTATAAATTCATAATATGTAATCGTTTTCTGTTGTTTTAGTATTAATTATCAAAGAGAGAGGAAGGTGCCGTCGATTCGTTGCGGTATTCGCGAGGGTTGAAGTCTCGTGTTCTTTTAAACACGGGGTTTTTCTCTAATGCCTCTATAATCTTATCGTCGAATAACTCTTCCAATGTCAGCACAAATGGTTCGGGTTGGTTGTTGCTTTTGGCAATATTGCGCAAGCCCTCGGTACCATAATACCTTTCAATCAACTCTTTGTCCTTCTTTTCTTGCTCTTTCGCCTCGTCTTCCTTTATCTTGCGCTCCAGCTCTTCGGCTTTCGACTCTGCAGTATGCTTCTCGTTGATGCCAGGTATATGAGTGATGTTGAACCCTGTAGCAAGAAGTGTTATTTTTATATCTTCGCCTAGGTCATCTTCAACAGCTGCTCCCCAAATCACCTCAATTTCGGCTCCAAACTTAGACATAAACTCGTGAAAGGCATTCATCTCTTCCATCATCAATGGAGCTTCTTCGCTATAAGAGATATTTACCAATATCTTCTTGGCATTAAAGACATCATTGTTGTTGAGCAAAGGCGAATGCAATGCATCTTTAATAGCCATGTTTATTCTGTCGTCCCCATTACCAAGTCCACGACTCATTATTGCCACTCCGCCTTCTTTCAAGGTAGTGTTTACATCGGCAAAGTCGAGATTGACATGCCCATGAATAGTAATAATTTCGGCAATACTCTTAGCGGCAGTTGCCAATGTATCGTCTGCCTTGGCAAAAGCATTCATTATTGTCAAATCGGAATATATTTCACGCAAGCGTTCATTGTTTATCACCAAAAGTGCATCTACATTCTTAGCAATTTCCTCTACTCCTTTAAGTGCTTGCACTATTTTGCGTGAACCTTCGAACTGAAACGGAATGGTAACTATGCCAATGGTGAGGATGCCCATGTCTTTTGCGACACGCGCAATGACAGGTGCTGCCCCAGTGCCAGTGCCGCCACCCATACCTGCAGTAATAAACACCATACGTGTACCATCGCCTAAGAGACTTTGTATCAAATCGGCACTTTCTTCTGCAGCCAATCGTGCCACATCGGGCTTGTTGCCTGCACCCAGCCCTCCGGTTGTGCGCTCACCAAGCTGAACTTTGACAGGGACAGGAGATTTCGACAAAGCTTGGTTGTCTGTATTGCACAAAGCAAAAGAAACATCGTGAATACCTTCATGAAACATGTGGTTGACAGCATTGCTACCGCCCCCGCCCACTCCAATCACTTTTATAATTGCTTGCGTATGGTTTTTTATCTCAAATTTTAAAATATCCTCTTCCATTGTTCTTTTCTAATAAAGTTAATCTACACAAAAGGCGTGTAGCCAAATTAATTATCATCGTCTGTTTCGTCAAATATTGTCCCAAATAGATCACCGACCTTATTTAAGAACCCTCTACCTGTCTGATTGGGCTTGGGCTTGGGTTTACTTTTGGCTGTTGCAACAGGTTCTTTCAACTTTTCTACTGGTTTCTCTTCAATGGGCACTTCACAATTCTCATTTCCAAACAACAGTAGCCCCAATGCTTGGGTAAGCGAGGGATTGTTTGCCAATTCGGGAAAATTGTTGATGTAAGTTTTCTTTGCCGATGCCTTTCTTACTTCCATGTCCAATTTTTTGGCTAAATAGAGCTCCAAGTTTTTGAGTTGAGATGCACCGCCAGTGATTACCAACCCTGCTCCTAGTTGATCTTCGTAGCCCGATAGCTTAATTTGCTCCTTTATATTGGCAACAATCTCTTGAATACGCATTTCAATCACATGATTTAGACTAGGAAGGTCTATATTGGGCTTACTAGCAAACGAATTGAAGAACCCCCCATCCTGTGTTTCGTGTGTTTTACCAAACTTCACCTTATAGGTCTCTGCTTCCTCCTCAATAAAGTTGAGTTCGCAAATGTCTTGCGTAATAGTGGCTCCGCCAAAAGGGATTACCACCATATAGCGCAGTTTCCCTCCTTTGTAAATGAGCAATGACGACGTACCAGCACCAAAATCGATGAAGGCGCAGCCCAATTCTTTCTCATTATCGTTCACCGCAATCTGAGCCGAAGCCAAAGGACCCGTGATATAACCAGCAATCTCAAGATTTGCTTTGTCGTTGATGCTTTTCTTAATGTTGGTAATGATGTTGGGTCGCCCCACAATCATTTGATAGTTCGCCTCAATCTCGGTTGTGGCAACACCCACAGGCTGAGGCTCCGCCTTTCCGTTGATAATATACTCTACATCGGCTATTTCGTACAGTTTGCTCATATCTGGCATAAACTTCTCTGCCTCTTTGTGCATTTGATTGATAACACTATCGGTAACGATGCCCGATGATGACAATTGCCTATATACCTTGTGCTTTATGGTGTGAAGAGATTGCCCTGCAACCGAAACATAGACCTTTGCTATTTTCACACTGAGCCTATTTTCGAGTTTACTAATCACTTTTCTGACATTGGCTCCTGTATCTTCTATGTTGTACACCAATCCTCGTCTAATACAGTGGTTAGATGGGGTGGTTTCGCATGCTAGCACAGAGATAACATTGTCATCGTTTTTGCGAGCAACAATACCTGTAATCTTTGATGTGCCTAAATCGACAACGGCAATAAATCCTGATTGTATCATATATATTGTGTTTGAACTATTCTTACTTATTGAAACAATTAATAGCTGTTTCTGTTTACTACCCTTTCAAAGAAAGGTGAATTGGTGCATTATTGTGCGTTTGCAATCAACCTGCAGTTGTGTTTGCAACACTTTGTCAGATTATCACCTCAATGTGCACACCACTTGGTTGCTATACTCTAAGTTGACCTCAGAATATCTGTTCCAACCAACCGTATTTAACCCCTTATCTATAAAAAGCTGCAACTTGTCGAGCTTTTCCTTGTAATTGTCCAGCGTGCCCAATGCAATTTTGAAATCGCCAGCACGGGGAACGATGTGCACTTTCTTATCTTGATCCACAACAACGTGTTCTATCAACGCATCCCACGAAGAACTGCGCGAAATATACATCACAAAGTCGTACAATTCATTTTTCGCAAACTCCTCCGTGATGTATCCTGTTGCCAAAGGCAAATAAACGGTATAGTTTTGAGAAGTTGGCATGCGTTCGCGCTCGGCATCGATGTAATAACTCCCATCGCGGTGCGATATGACACGCATCACAGGGTTGCGCTGATGAATTATTGCCATCAGACACCCTTTGTGCGTGGTAAATACCTCGACAGACTTGACCAATTTGTTGGCGCTTATCGCCTCTTCCATTTCCATGGTGTTTATTTCGGCAAGTGGTTTGCCAATGGGGTGCATTTGCGCCTTTTTCAGCAACAACTCTATGTCTTTTGCTTGAATAAACTGCTTGTCGATGCTATCCTTTACAAAGACTTTAAAATCTTCGCACACCTTCTCCTGCATATTTTCCTTGAAATACAAAATGGAGTACACTAAGTATCCCAACAATACAAGACTAGCAAAAAATAACAAAAATCTCTTCATTTTCAATGGATATATTCACACAAATATACTCGTTATACCGCTAAGTAGAAAATTGCACCCCCACAATTTACACACTCATCGTCAACTAGGGCTATTATCCCGATAAAGTTGCTCTATTTCGGGGAGCAACGACTCAATATCGCCCGCCCCAAGCGTTATTACTACTTCGTGATGACTGTTTTTCAACAAACCTACCACCTCTTCTTTGCTACAAAGCGTCTTATTTTTGATGGTTACCTTATCAAAAATGAGTTGTGACGACACCCCCTCGATGGGCTCCTCGCGTGCTGGATAGATATCGAGCAAAATCAACTCGTCGAGCATCGAAAGAGTAGCGGCAAACTCCTCCGCAAAGTCGCGTGTACGGCTATAGAGGTGCGGTTGGAAGATGCCCGTTATCTTTTTATGGTCATACAGCTTCTTTATGGATGAAATGGAGGCTTCCACCTCATCGGGGTGGTGCGCATAGTCGTCAATAAGGACTATTTCGTCGTTCTTGAAACGCAAATCGAACCTCCGCTTTGCTCCCATGTACTCAAATAGCGACGATTTTATGTCTCGCGGCTCCACTCCGCTTATCCATGCAGCAGCAGCGGCAGCAATGGCATTCTCCACGTTTATCAAAACAGGCACACCTAGCTCAATATCTTTGATACAACCGTCGGGATAGACAAAATTGAACAGCAAAGTGCCATTTCCTATCCTGATATTCTGGGCATAAAAATCGCCCTCGTTAAGAGAATAGCTGTATTGCTTGACAGATGGGTGGCACTGCGGTGTGACGGGTATGTCTTTTCTCATAATCAGGTAACCATCCTTGCGGATAAGGCTTGTAAAATGCTCGAAACTTTGCCGATACTTGGCGGCACTGTGATAAATATCGAGGTGATCGGGATTGGCAGAAGTGATGATAGCTATCCACGGGCGCAACCAATGAAACGAGCGGTCGTACTCGTCGGCTTCAATGACGGTAATCTCGCTTCTTTTAGACAACAGTAGGTTGCTATCGTAGTTTTTGAGTATTCCTCCCAAAAACGCACTACAATCTACCTCCGATTGACGAAGAATATAAGCCGCCATGCTGCTCACAGTAGTTTTGCCATGTGTGCCAGCGCAACAAATGGCATTGCTAAGCTTGGTGATATCGCCCAACACCTGCGCACGCTTCATAATGGTGAAATCGTTTTGTTTGAAATAGACCAACTCAGTGTGAGTGGACGAAACCGCAGGGGTGTAAACCACCAAAGTAGTCTGAGGATTCATAAACTGGTGGGGAATGCGCTGCACATCATCGTGGTAGTGAATGGCAGCACCCTCTTTTTCTAACAACCGGCTCAACGTGGTGGAAACACGGTCGTATCCGCCAACAATTTTCTTTTTTGCCAAAAAATAGCGCGCCAAATTGCTCATCCCAATACCACCAATACCAATAAAATAGATGTGTGTGAAGCTATCAATAACAGCTGTCGATTGATTGGGGTGTAAGTCTGTAGTGTTTGATGTTGCCATATCTATGATTGTTTGATAGTTAGTAGTTTTTCTATTTCATCTACAATGCGGTCGGCAGAGTTGTGCTGCGCATGTTGCGCAATGTTGGTAGTAAGCTCTGAAAGTTTGTACAAATCTTTCACCAATGGCAAGGCAACGGCAAAGAGTTGCTCTTCAGCCTTGTTGTCGGGCACAAGAATGGCTGCATTTTTCTCTACCAATGCCAAAGCATTTTGCGTTTGGTGGTCTTCTGCCACATTGGGCGATGGAACCAACACAACAGGCATGCCCAGCAGACTAAATTCTGATATAGAACCTGCACCGGCGCGCGATATTACCAAATCGGCAACCGAATATGCCAAATCCATGCGCGACACAAAGTCGTAGAGCTTCACATTGGGCGGAATTTTGCCAGCTGCCTCCAATTCTTGCATCTCTTTGTAGTAATATTTGCCGCACTGCCAGATGATTTGCACGTTCTCGCGGCTAATTTGGTCAAACGCTCCCACAATACTATTGTTGAGTGTGCGAGCACCCAAGCTTCCGCCAATCATCAGAATGGTGTTTTTATTGAAATCGAGACTGAAAAAACTATGCGCCTCTATCACTTTCTGCGGCGTGAGCTGTAGGTCTTGCCTACAGGGATTGCCTGTGAGCACAATTCTATCGTGTGGGAAAAACTTCTCCATCCCCTCATAAGCCACACATATAGTAGATGCTTTGCGCCCCAACCATTTGTTGGTCAAACCCGCATACGAGTTCTGCTCTTGCAGCAATGTGGGGATACGTTGCGCCACAGCGGCGCGCAATACGGGAGCACTGGCATAACCACCCACCCCAACAACCACATCGGGCTTGAAATCTCGCACAATCTTTGTGGCGCGCCTCAAACTCTTTATCAGTTTTACGCCCACCGAGAAGTTTTTTAGCAAACTCTTGCGCACAAATCCCGCAACGGGCAGTCCCACAATCTCGTATCCTGCCGCTGGCACTCGCTCCATCTCCATTCTATCTTCGGCACCCACAAAAAGCACGGCAGCTTGCGCCCAGCGCTCTTTTATTGCATTGGCTATAGCAAGGGCGGGGAAGATGTGCCCTCCCGTACCACCTCCACTAATGATGAAGCGGGGTTGGTGGGGTGTATTGGAGTCGGTTTTTTTTGTCATAGTGCTCTATTTTGTCTGTTTTGTTTGTGATGTCTGCTTAATGATATGTAAAGATAGCCATTATGCTATTTTCTATCGATAAGAGGGATGCTTTCTTTTCAATTTATTGCTGTTTTCAACCGTTTTGCAGGGTTGCGGTGTACCACTTGGGTTGGTTTGTGCGGGTCGGTTGCAATTTATGTGTTGCAGATGCAAATACTCTGACTTTATTACGCTAACATCTTGCAACAACTCCACCCTTGCACCTATATATAATGTTATTCCTTCTGTTTCTTGCTAATTTTAAATCTAGTTATGTTGTTTTGCAACACATGCTCTACAAAAGCATGCAAGCAAGTAACGCTATTTTTTTGTAAGGGGGCGAAAATCTTTCGCCCCCGTATGTCTTCTATCTCTTAATGCACCGAAAGCTATTAATTATTCTATTAAATTTATTCTTTAGTTGGATCAGAATTCTCTTCTCCATCCTTTTTTGACCGAAGTTTAGCACGGTCGATGTATTTTTTAACAATACCATTAAAAGTATGCTTCCATTCGGCATACTTCTCCTCTCCTTCCACTATTGCTAGTGCATTTATTACCTTAACAAGCTCGATAAACATAGCTTGCGCCGCTTCGCGCGCAGATTGTACCACTCCTGTTAGCTTTTGCAGCTGCTCTTTGGTGCGAATGCGCTGTTCGTACTGAAAATCTGTGTTGCTCAGTTCCAGCTCTTCTATGCCAGACATCAAACCAAGGGTCAAAAGATGCAACTTTAAATCTGTTGTCTTGACATCTTGTAACAGATTGACCAACACGGCCGTCTGTGCATCTTGCGACATCCTTGCAATTTCAGAACCTGTGCCATAAGGCTTGAAGGCATGCAACACCCCCTTGCCTGCATCTTCCTTTTCTTTATCGAAACTGCAGTCGGAATACTCAGTTGCGATATTAAAAATCTTTCGCACCAGATAATCGCGTTTCTTTTCGGCATCCAATAGCTTTACGGGCGTTTCTTTTGCCTCTTGCACAAGCGCCTCGTCGTATGCCTCAAAGGATGTATGCAACTCTGCTACTTTGGTGGTTAATAACTCGGGCATCCCCTCCTCGTGAGATTCCGCATATTCTAAAATATCAGCCAAGAATTGAAACAATTCCCAGCGAAGTAGAACATTGAGTTTTGAATAGGATACTTTCATATCTTAATTTTATTTGTGCCTCGGTGTTTTTGGGCATAGAAGAATATTTATTTATCGTATTTCGATTGTAATAGCTTTTCAATAGTTAGTTTTTTTGCATTGTAGCAAGATGGTTGTGCGAATTTATGTAAATTTTTTGAACCAACCTGCATGATTATGTAAATATTTTCATCTTTGCTTCAATCCCATTTTTTGGTAATCTTACAAATAATCGTTTCCATAAAAACCTAGTTGTATATCGAACAGATAAGCATCAATTTCATCATTTTTGAGCACTCTATTTAAAAAAAAATGATGCTTTGTAACAAAACAATGCGCTATCTTTTACAAAAAACAGTGCTTTGTAGCGATACAATGTACCATTTTGTACTCAAAAAAGTGCTTTGTAGCAATGCATAGTGCTATTTTTAATTAAAAATTAAGCTTTGCAGTATTGCGAAGCGCTGTTTTTTTATAAAAAGGATGCTCTGCAACGTTGCGAAGCAAACTTATTTATAGAAGAGAGTACCTTGTAAGCCTTTGTATCAACTACTCCTCTTCGTTAACCCGCTTTTTCTTGCGAGGTTTAAACACTCCCAACACCTTTTTAGTCAAAGAACGAAATATGGAGAAGCGAAGATTGTTGCGTTGCAATAAAATTGAGTAAAAACGAGGGCTTCTTCTCTTTTCTACAGCATAATTTTCCGCTATTATAGCAAGTGTGACAGGATTGTTGGTCATTTTCCTAAAATTTATGAGCCCTTTTGGAGCAATAATGCGGCGGCGAAACGTCAATCGGTTAAGGTCTATTAACGAAAAACTCCAATTATCCTCATCCACCCGATTGATAAGGACATTGCCAGGACTTAAATCGTTGTGCCATGCACCAGCTGGATGCACAACTGTTGCCATTTCGTGCGCAAAAGCTGCCAATATTTTCTCTTGACAATCAATGCTCTTATTCAATACATCTGCCATATCATAATCATAAGGTAGGTAGAGCGACACATAGTAGGCTTGTTTCAAAATATGCCCTGCTCCGTACACTTCTACATAAGCTACAGGCTGAGGAGTGCCTATGCCGTGCCGTTCGAGGCGTCGTGCTACTTTGTACGACCGCTTTGCTTTGGTGGCTCGAAACCACGAGTACATATATTTATTGAAAGTAGTGACACGAACAAACGATTTGATGCACAACTTTAGGTTATCGTGCTCAATAATCTTGATTACGTTACGATCGTCTTTCAGCGTCTCTCCATTGTGCGCAAAAGTAGCGGGGAGGGTTTTTAAAAAGCCCTTTAGATGTTGATATGCTGGATGAACCCGTACTTTTATTGTCATGTCTTGTAAAATTATTTGTTATTATATGTACCTGCAATTGCAATTGCTTGCTACAAATAGCTAAGTATCTCTCTTGTAGCTACGCTTTTATCACCTCAAATTTCACTTCTGGTGCATACTCTTCGTGAATGACAGGCTTGTCAAGTGGATGTTTATCTAAATCTTCCTCGCCATCTTCTACATCCAAAGAGTTGATATCCATCACCTCTACATTTGCCATCGACTGCACACTCTTTTTACACTTCCCAAACCTATCTGCACTCAAAATAATGCCAAAGTAGGCACAAGTAATGAGGGTGGATGTCCCCCCGCGACTAATCAGAGGCAAAGGTTGCCCGGTGACTGGGATAAGGTGCACAGCTACTGCCATATTCACAAAAGCTTGCATAGAAAGCATCAGGGCAGAGCCCAAAATAAGATATTTGGGGAAAAGTTTGTCTGTTTTGCGGGCTATTTTTCCAGCGCGCATCAGTATAATGATGTAGAGTATAAGCACGAAAGTGCCACCCAATAGCCCCATCTCTTCGAGGATGATGCTGTAAATAAAATCGGAGTAGGCTTGTGGCAAGAAGTCGCGCTCTTTACTGTTGCCAGGAAACTTGCCAAACAAACCACCGTTGGCAATAGCTATTTTTGAGTGCGCTACTTGGTAGTTATCGTCGGTAATTTGATAATACGAAGCCTCATCGGTCTTATCAGTGCTGCCAAAACGGTCGATACGCGCCTGCCATGTAGAAGCGCGGCTCAAGGGTCCCGATTGTGTCCATTGGGTGGGGATAATTTTTAGGACAAGCACGGCAAAAACAAGTATAGCTATACCCAAAAGGGCTACTTTTGCCAATCTTTTGAACTTAACGTTGCCAATAAACATCAACACATAGCATACAATGAACAGAAGCAGAGCCGTGGAGAGGTTATCCATGGCGATTATGAGCGTTACGCCTATCATCAACCCAATCATCCACTTAAAAAGGAGCTTTTCGTTGCTATTGTTTTGCCGGCTCAGCAAAAAAGCGATAGTTCCCATGAGCGATATTTTGGCTATCTCTGATGGTTGGATACTTACTCCCATAATTTTTATCCACCGCTCGGCGCCATTCACCGTTGTGCCAATATAGGGGGTGAGTAGCAGCAAAATAACGGAGCCAAACAGCACGAAGATAAGCGACGAAAAGTATTTGTAGGGCACATTGTGCATAAAAAGGATAACCCCCACCCCGCCCAAGAGGAAGGTGGCATGACGGAGTATGGGTCCCCAATGATTTTGATGGCGATAGACCAATGTACTTGTTGCACTAAACACTTCGATGAGCGATATGATGCAAAGAGCAATGAAAACTGACCAGATGATTTTGTCACCTTTGAAGATTTTGGCGAAAAAACCTCCATTAGTGGTGGAATCTAAAGTATGTTGGGCTGGGTTTGATAATTTTTCTTCCATTTTGCTATCGTTTTTACTAGTTATTTTGCTTTTAAAGGGTATTCGCTCGCGCGCATTTACAATGCGTGTGTCAGATCCATCGTAGAGACGCAATGCATTGCGTCTCTACTTACAGTTCCCTTACGTTATTCTTAAACTGATCCCCCCTATCCTCATAA